>NZ_JAHWCO010000028.1:0-2955 GCF_020054415.1 Candidatus Symbiopectobacterium sp.
AGGTGGGTGAAGCCATGGCCATGGTCAAAGCGCTTAACCGGATCACGCTATTAGGAATGCCGAACAGTATTCGCATCACGTAACAATCGACCCGTATGGGGCGCAGTCGTTACAAGTTCTGATTTATTCAACAAAGCCTTGTCGGTAATAAATATCTTCATAGTGGGTGAGCATGATCTTCTTACCGCGTAAAATCAAGCATCTTCAATGATCACGGGTATAGTCCCTGTGTCGTGATATTTTATTCCGCTTTTTCAATGTATTAACAAATAAAACGGAATTTCATGAACGTAAACTCAATTAACGATACGCCTCATTATTATCGGCACACGGATAACTGCATCAATGTTGAAATGGGCAATGTGGGATGTGCCACGGATAGAACGTCCGTGTTACACACTCACAACCTGACCCATTGCTGCGCGGTGGCGGTGCTGTCGAAATGGAATGGAAAGTGGTATGAACAGCGCACACTGCTGCACATCACCGGTGGATGCTTGTTTTACGGGATAAGTTCAGTGGGCGATCGCCGACCCGATCTCGCCAGCCGATGGTTAGCGAAACTCAAGTCAGAGTTGGTTGATGGTGGGAAGATTATTTTTGTCGGAGGCATAGATTGCGCCTCGGACATGGCGTTTAGCTTGAGCATTCATCAAACCGATGACGAGGAGCGCAAACCGCTACAAGAACTGCTTACCCTGCCTGGAACTGAGATTATGATGGCGGTCGCGCTGGGTTTAACGATTCATCCCAACGGGGAGGTTGCCTTGGATGTGGCGGGTAGCCGGGGTGAACTCAACCAACAGGAATGCTCCTCAATATTACGCGATGAGGTATAGCGCTGTTCAGGAGCTGTGTCGTGTATTCAATATGTTGATTGCAGTGTGAAATGTCCGGTTTTGGATGTGGAATACAGTGGCTAAAGTTGACGTAAGATGCCCGTTTTGTGAACAGACATCTCCTGTGAAAAAACACGGTTATGGCAAAAGTGGCCATCAGCGTTACCGTCGTCAGTCATGCAAACACGGATAGCTACAGGGCTTACAACGACGAACTTCCAAAAGTAAAACACATTGTTAGCAAGCTGTATACACAGCGTATTGAGCGTGTACATCTGACACTGGGTAACCGATTGCAACGGCTCAATCGCAAGACGCTCGGATATTCAAAATCATCCGAAATGCACGATAGGATCATCGGTACTTACATTGAACGCGAGTACTACGTTTGATGCTACATCAACTCATTGAATACACGACTAGGAGCTGTTCCCTGCCACACAACGTGGCAGGGAGGCAATTCAACTAATAAAGTCCGACGACTTTCCACCACAGCAATCCTGCGGCCATAAATACCGCCTGATTCACCAGACTGATAATAAACCCGGAGCGCCACCACACGGCGGTAGGCACATAACCTGCGCCGAACAGTATCGGGCCGCGCGCATGGGTATATTGCGTCAGAGAGCAGTACAGGCTGCTGGTGAATGCCAGCATCAGCGCCATCGGCACGGGCGGAATACCTAAATTGATCCCCACGCTGAGAAATACGGCATAGAGCGCGGCAATCTGCGCATTGCCGCTGGCAAAGAAATAGTGGGTATAAAAGTAGGCGGCGTTCAGCAGCAGTAACACCAGAACCCAACTGGTTCCGGCCATCAAATGACCGACGCTGCTGCCAATCAGATCGCCAAACCAGGTGGTGAAGCCCAGCTTTTTAAGCTGGTTGGCCATCATCAGCAGTGCTGCGAACCAGATCAACGTATCCCAGGCCCCTTTTTCGCTTTTGATGTCCTCCCAGCGCAGCACGCCGCTCAACAGCAGGAAAGAGAGGCCCACAAAGGACGCCGTGGTCGCGTCTACGCCCAACGTGTCGCCAAAAATCCACAGTACCAACAGCAGCAGCACGGTAAAGGCCATCAGCCATTCACCACGCGCCATCGTTCCCATTTTTTCCAGTTCACTTATCGCCAGTTTAGGTGCATCAGGCGTGTGGCGGATTTCCGGCTTGGTCAGCCACAGCACCAGCGGTGGAACCATCATCAGGGAGATCATGCATGGCACCACGGCGGCCAGAAACCAACTGCCCCAGGTAATGTGCACGCCGGCATTGGCAGCCAGTTTTACGGCCAGCAAGTTGCCGGTATAGGCGGTCATAAACAGCGCGGCGGTAATATCGTTGACGTTGCCGATGCAAACCACCAGAAACGTCCCGATCTTACTGCGCGAGGCATCTTCCGGCTTAGAGTCGAAACTGCGTGCCAGTGAGTCAGCAATTGGATAGATCACACCGCCGCAGCGTGCCGTATTGCTTGGCATGGCGGGTGACAACACCAGATCGGCGAAGGCCAAGCCGTAGGCCAGCCCCAGCGTCCTCTTTCCCAGCAGACGGATCATCTGTAATGCGATGCGTCGGCCTAGTCCGGTTTTGATAAAGCCGCGTGCGATCATAAATGCCACGACGATCAGCCAAATCAGGGAGCTGTTCAGATCGCTTAACGCGGTTTGAATAGCGCCGCTGGCGCTGGTATCGCCTGCGGCGGCCGTCAGCGCAAACAGCGTCATGCTGATGATGCCGATGGCACCAATGGGAAGCACGTTAGCCACAATAGAGACGATGGTGGAGACAAAAATCACTGCGGAATGCCAGGCGGGAGCGCTGAGGCCGGTTGGTGGGGACTGGTGCCAGAAAAAGGCGGCGATAAGCAGAATAATCGCCAAAGCAATCCAATTCAGGCCATACGACGTTTTGGTCTTCATCCGTTTTCCTTACAACTTGATAGGCGTCTGAAGGAGGAACTGTAATCAGTGTAATCCCTAAGGGTTACAGGGTTACAGGGTTACAGGGTTACAGGGTTACAGGGTTACAGGGTTACAGGGTTACAGGGTTACAGGGTTACAGGGTTACAGGGTTACAGGGTTACAGGGTTACAGGGTTACAGGGTTACAGGGTTAC
>NZ_JAHWCO010000672.1:0-1305 GCF_020054415.1 Candidatus Symbiopectobacterium sp.
CAACTCATTGAATACACGACCCGCCGCGCCATAAAGTGTGCCCCGGCACAAGCTTCCATAACAACAACCGAGGATGGGCACGTCGCCAAAAACTGCATTAGCTTTGTGCGCGTAAACTTCTTACGCAGAAGCGCTTTACCTGACTTATCCTAGCAATGAATGTGGAAAGAATGTTTACCGAGATCGATACCAATAAGAGTAACGTTTTCCATGATGGCCTCTCCTGAAAGAAAAACACCCTGTCAGCGTACCGCTCACAGAGTGGGGGTGACCATCTCATTAGGCTTTGGCGTAGCGTTCATTGAAACCGCCCATCGAGCCTGAGGTATCTAGACAAACAATAAAAGGGCCTCTGGGCTGCTGTTCGTTTTGCTGATGTGAAACCGGACGCTCTATTACCTTTTCGTACCAGCTTTCCCCCTGTAGCCGATAGGTCAGCAACCGCCGTTCCAACAAGCGACGATAGAATTCGTATTCCAGCTCTTTTATGCCCATTGCGGCCAATTCGGCGGTGAGAAGGCGCAGAATATCATCGCGTTGATGGATGCCATCCACTTGCTCTGGCACCATATCCGGTTCACGAACCATCACGCGAAACGCTTCGCGCGGTGCTTCGGTGGAGAGAATGGATTTGGTTTCCCGGCTGCGACCTAAACGCTCGGCCAGGCGCTGCAATGAAGGCTGCTTTTGTAGAAATTCGCAGAAGTTAATCAGGGTTTGCAGCTCGGTTTTAATCAATCTTCCCGCGCTGAGATCCCATAATCGTCCGGCAGCTGTCTCGTTCTCCGCCTTTATGCAGCCATAACTGCAAGGCGTTTTTTTCTAACACGATATGTGTCACATCAATATTATTCAGTACCGGCGGGCGCTGCAACACCACGGTTAATGTCTCTTTATTCAGCGCTTCCGGTAGCAGGTAGTGGGCTTTACGGCTGAGAAATGCCTCCTGTTTTTCGACCGTGATCGCTTGCAACTCGCTTTGTTGCTGCTGATATTGCTGCAGTTTCACGTTTAATTGCTGCAAGCGGAACAGCAGTGCCTGTTGCTGATAGGCGTGTGCGGTGATGAGCTGCTCGGGTCGTGTATTCAATGAGTTGATGTAGCATCAAACGTAGCACTCGCGTTCGATGTAAGTACCCATGATCCTGTCGTGCATTTCGGATGATTTTGAATATCCGAGCGTCTTGCGATTGAGCCGTTGCAATCGGTTACGCAGTGTCAGATGTGCACGCTCAATACGCTGTGTATACAGCTTGGTAACAATGTGTTTTACTTTTGGAAGTTCGTCGTTGTAAGCCCTGTAGC
>NZ_JAHWCO010000736.1:0-6394 GCF_020054415.1 Candidatus Symbiopectobacterium sp.
GGTGATTTTAAAATTTTGTTTTGCCATGGAGACCTGATTTTGAAACAACTGTGGTGATCTGCTCCGATGATTACCCAAAAGTTCTATTTATTCAACAAAGCCTTTAATCAGTTTAAAAATCGAGTCAACAAAGCCCTGTAAAGCCCTCAATGAAAGGCCAAACACGCGTTTCATCATCAGGACTGTGGTGATGGCCATATCTGAGTAGTGGAGAGGTCGTCCACACCGTTCAGTAGTGTTTTTTTCCGTCCATGCAGCAATGGCTGATTCATCTAGCCATACGGTTAGAGAACCGCGCTGCTTGAGGGCCTTGTTATAAGAGGGCCAGTTGGTGATTTTAACATTTTGTTTTGCCATGGAGACTTGATTTTGAAACAACTGTGGTGATCTGCTCCGATGATTACCCAAAAGTTCTATTTATTCAACAACGCCCTGCAATACCTGAAGTCTTACAGGCTGCATAAAGCGCGCCTGATGATGCTCAATGATGGCGTGCGGGCTGGAGCGGCGGCGGTGCGCGTTGGGTATGAGAGCGTGTCACAATTCAGTCGGGAATTTAAACGCTACTTTGGCGCAACGCCAGGTGACGAAGTTGCACGGCTGAAAGTCACCAATATGGCGGTTGAAGAAAGCTGAAATAGCCAGAAATTCGCGTTGGCAGTCAGGCAGGAATAAAGGGTGTCAAGCGGGAGAGGATATTGTGTCAGCACGCTGTATCAGCATGACTGCGCATTCTGCGCAACTTCTTGCTTACTTTCTGGAGTAAATCACTTTTTACGCAATGAATGCCGTTTTTTCGCGAGGTCTACGCAACTTCTTGCTCGGACGTGGCGTAAGGGAAATGGCCTTCAAGTAATTATTGTTTAAAAAAACAAGATAAAAATTGGCATGCGAATTGCCCTACGAACGTTGCAATGACTCAACCCGTTCAATAACAAGGAGAAACACTATGCCAACTCCATGCTATATCAGCATCGAAGGAAAAACACAGGGCAATATCACCGCAGGTGCCTTCACCTCTGACTCCGTCGGCAACATCTACGTGCAGGGCAACGAAGATGAGATGCTGCTACAGGGATTCAAACACGTAGTCACCGTACCGACTGATCCGCAATCAGGCCAGCCTTCTGGTCAACGCGTCCACAAACCGTTCAAATTCACCGTCGCGCTGAACAAAGCCGTCCCGCTGATGTACAACGCGCTGACCTCCGGTTAAATGCTGCTGACTGTGACCCTGAAGTGGTATCGCACCTCTGTGGAAGGCAAACAGGAGCACTTCTTCTCCACTGTGCTGACCGACGCCACCATCGTGGACATCAACTGCCAGATGCCACACTGCTAGGCTCCATAAAAACTGGACTACACCCAGCTTATCGAAGTGTCTCTGGCCTACCGCAAAATCGACTGGGAGCACACTGTTGCCGGAACCTCGGGTTCTGACGACTGGCGTGCGCCAGTCGAAGCCTAAGCGCAGATGTATAACCCGGCCCTGTGCCGGGTTTTCTGCGTTTGTTACTGCAACCGTTTTGATTCATCAGCACCACAACAAGCACGTGCTCTGTGCACTGGGTTAACCCAACGCACAGCGTCATGACAGAAACGACGACGAAACGGTCAGCCATCGGGGCGTGCGGTAGCCATGGTAGGGCGAAACAATAAGGAGAGAATAGGTGGCAAACAGCACAGGATTACAGTTCACCGTGACACTCGGCACGCTGCCAGCAAGCACGTTTGTGGTGGTGGATTTCAGGCTCGATGAAGGGTTGAATCGTCCCTTTAGCTTGTCACTGAATCTGGCCAGCGCTCAGCCAGACATTGATTTCAGCGCCGTGTTGGATCAGCCCTGCGAACTGTTGATATGGTTCGACGGTGAACTTCAGCGTCGTGTCAGCGGCATCGTCAGTGCCTTTACCCAAGGCGATACCGGTTTTCGTCGCACCCGCTGTCAGGCAGAGGTGCGTCCGGCATTGTGGCGCACGGGCCTGCGCACCAACGCGCGCATTTTCCAATCGCAGAAGCCGGATGCCATTATCAGCACCTTGTTGCAGGAAACGGGTATTACTGATTTCGCTTTTGCGCTGCGCCACGAGCATGCTGAGCGCGAATATTGCGTTCAGTATCGTGAAAGCGATCTGGCATTTATCAGCCGTCTGGCAGCGGAAGAGGGAATGTATTTCTTCCATGAGTGTGAAGCAGGCAAACACCGGGTGGTGTTCGCCGATGATGCGGGGGCGTTGGAGAAAGGCACTGAGCTGTTTTTCAATCTGGCGGCACAGGGATTGTCGGAAGGCGCTTACGTCAGGCGTTTTCACTATGCGGAACGCGTCGGTACGGCGGAAGTTGCGCTGAAAGACTACAGCTTTAAAACCCCCTCCTATGGATTGATGCACAGCAATCTTATCCGTGATTTGGCTCATCAGCGCGAAACTTACCAGCGCTATGATTATCCGGGCAGTTTTAAACAGGACCCGAGCGGTAAGGCATTTAGCGCTTTCCGTCTGGATGTGCTGCGTGCCGACGCCTTTACCGCCACCGGAGAATCCAACTGTGCGACATTGATGCCCTGCAACACGTTTACGCTGACGGAGCATCCACAACAGGCGCTTAACATCGTGTGGCAAACGGTGTCAGTGACCCATGTTGGTCAGCAGCCTCAGGCTTTGGAAGAGGAGAGCGGGGGCTGGCCCACGACGCTAAGCAACGCATTCTCGGTAGCGAAAGCCAGTACGACCTGGCGTTCGAACCTGCCGTTTAAGCAGATGGTGGACGGCCCACAGATTGCGACAGTGGTCGGTCCGGCAGGCGAGGAGATCTACTGCGATAATTTTTGCCGCGTCAAACTGCAATTCCCCTGGGATCGTTACGGTGCCAGTGATGATCAAAGTTCCTGCTGGGTGCTTGTCAGTCAGGGCTGGGCGGGCGGTCAGTCAGTATGGTTTGATTGCTATCCCGCGCATTGGGCACGAAGTGATCGTCAGCTTTTTGGAAGGGGATCCCGATCAGCCCATCATCACCGGGCGCACCTTCCATGCCACCAACCCGACGCCGTATTTGTTGCCGGTGCACAAGACGCGTACCACGTTGCGTACTGACACGCACAAGGGCAGCGGTTTTAACGAATTGCGTTTTGAAGATGAAGCCACGCGTGAGCAGATCTATCTGCATGCGCAGAAGGATCGTGACACGGTGGTGAACAATATTCACCGGCAAAGCATCGGACGTGACCAACACCTGAGCGTGGCGCAGGACCAGTTTCAGCGCGTTGACCGCTATCGTCACCGTACTGTTGGTCAGGATGATTTCGAGCAAATCGTGCAGGACCATCACCAAACCATTGGTCGCAACGTTATCCAGCGTATCGGCCAGTCGCTGAAACGCTTTATCGGCGGGGGGGGGGGGGAGGTGAGTCATATCGAAGGGAGTCGACAGTCGACCATCACTGGCTCGGAAGAGACGCTGATCGGCGCGCATCAACGGGTTTTAGTTAATACCGACAGTTACCTGAAAGCGGCGGATATTGTGCTGGAAGCTGGCCAGGCATTAACCATCAAAGCGCCCTGCGGGTTTATCAAAATTGACAGTGCGGGTGTCACCATTTCCGGCACCTTGGTCAAAATTAACGATGGTGGTTCAGCGGGGGCGGGCACCGCGCCAGTCTCCATTGCGCCCGAGACACCGAGCGCCCCCACGTTGCCCGACGCGCCGGACAGACGCTAAGGAGAGAGCATGCCCAGTGCAGCACGACTGGGAGACAGCTGTGCCGGTCACGGCTGTTTTCCTGCTACGCCGATTATCGCCGGAAGTGGCGATGTCATCATCAATGGTAAACCCGCTGCCCGTAAAGGCGATGCGGTGCTGCTCCACGCGTGTCCGTGCCCGAATATGCCGCACGGTATTCACGATCGTGCCATTTCAGCCGGATCGGGGAATGTCATCATCAATGGTAAACTGGCGGCACGGGTTGGCGACGCTATCGGCTGCGGTGGTTCCGTTGCCGCAGGCAGCGGCGATGTGATTATTGGCAGTACGCCTTACCAATCTCCGGTCAAAGCGTGCGCGGAACAGTCCGCAAAAAATCGTGCCCCACTGCTGGCCTTGACGCCGATGCTATTGCCTACGCTGATGGAGTGGGCACAATCGGCGGAGTTGCCGATGGTGGATGAGCTGTTGACATTTGCGCAACGCAAAGATCGCTATCTGGCGCGCGCCAAACTGGCAACCGAGGCGACATCCCTGCCGGGATTGGTGGATGCAGCGAAACGTCTGGCGTTCAACAACGACAATATTCTGCGAGCGGAAGCTGCACAGTATGTTTACTCGGTGGACGAATTTCGGCGCGGTGTAATGGATAAATTACCGAAAGCACCCGTCGTGCTGGAACTTTTGGATACCAGCAAGCTGCCCGGCTTGGCGGCGAGAGACTTTACCGATAGCAAAACCGGCTTTGGTGCAGCACTGCTTAAATCAGCGGTGAATGGAGAGACCATGCTGACTTACCGGGGCACCAACAATGCGGTGACCGGTGTGCAAGATTGGGTGACGAATGCCAGCCAGGGGATGGGGATGAAATCCGATCAATACAACCAGGCGATGTACTTGGCAACCAAAGTAAAGGATGTGATCTCTCCAGCTCCGGTAATTGTTGGTCATTCGCTGGGCGGCGGGCTTGCTTTCCGGCGCGGGAGCATTAATTGGCGGCGATGCCGGCGCTGCAATCGGCGGTGTGATGGGGCTTTGTTGAATAATAGTGAGTCATGCTGTTTTGCCAAGCCAGTTTTGGTAGAAAATGCTTGTCCCCTCAGGTGTACAGTTTTCTCATGAGGCCTAACTGCATGATTTTGCGTTGCGATGATCCGTCGTTTCACTGGACTGCCAGCATAAAATCTATTTATTCAACAAAGCCGTGTGATGGGTGTGGTCAAGTTACTGGACGTCGCGTTGCCGAAAGCGAGCGGAGAGATGTTATCTCTACCTGATTCCGGCGGATCGCCATTAGCCAGTTACGGTATGGATCAGGTGATTGCTGGGATTGAAAACCAGAAAAAAGAATACATCGGACAAATCACCAGCACCTTCTGGGGGATGTAATGCAATGGTTAGTCAGACAAAAAGCGCCACCACGCCGTGGATTATGGCCTGCTGTTGGGCTAACCGGCCGCACGCGGGCGGCGTGGTTGGGAGCAGTGCTGATCGGGCTGCTTACGGCTTGTCAGGCAGGAGGGCACAGTATGGATGCCGGTGAACTTTTTCCCCCTCATTGGTGGCGGTGTTGCACAACATTCAAAAAGGTGACGCGGCAGGAGCCCGTTATTCACTGAGTCACGGAGCCGATCTCAATGTGCAGGGCAAAGAGGGGGTGACGCCGCTGCAATGTCTCATCTATCAAAACCAGGGTAAACGTGTAGTGCAACGGGCGTTGATGCTGGGGGCCGATCCCAATTTCAAAGATGGCGCCGGTGATAGCGCGGTCAATACCCTTGCGGGAGCGAAAGATCCCGAATGGCTGCGCCTCATACTGGATGCAGGTGGTAACCCGAACGCTATCGGCCGGAGTGGACAACCCGCGCTGTTTGCTGCCATCGGTGAAGATCGCTGGGACAATGTGCGACTGCTGGTGGCGCGCGGTGCTGATATCGAGCTGGCCGATGAGGCGAAAACCACTAGTGTGCATTACGCCGCTTATTTGAACAAATATCAGATGGTGCACTGGCTGATTGAGCAGGGCGCGCAGGTAGAAACCTATTCCGCGACGGGAAGCAGTCTGGCATGGCGCGTGTATGAAAGCGTATCCATTATGGCGCAGCAATCACCGGAATATCCCTAGCTGCTTAAGGTGCAGCAGCAATTGTGGGATAAGGGTGTGTCCTTCCCACCGCGCTCTCCGGCGCAGATGCGCGCACAGTGGGAAAAAGGCCACACGCCGTAACCTCACAACACATTTGAATCTTTTTGTCACCTTACTAATACAGGTAAACAATGGGATAAACCGCATCCAGGGGGCGATTTTGCCATTCAACAACCTGCTCCATAACGGCATCGGTGACCTTAGATACCAGGGCGGGTGAGACATCCGCGTCATACAGTTCTTTGAACGCAGCGGCAATTTCGCGGGTGGTCATCCCTTTGGCATACAACGATAAAATCTGGTTATCCATCCCGGTGTTCCGGGTCTGGTTCTTCTTCACCAGTTGCGGTTCAAAGGAACCATCACGATCACGTGGTGTACGCAGTTCCAGCGGACCATCGCCGGTGGTAACAGTCTTTGTGGAGTAGCCATTGCGCGTGTTAGTTCCAGATTTTGACTGGTGCTTCTCATGCCCGAGGTGATGGGTCATTTCAGCATTAAGGGCAGCTTCAACGCTGATCTTTTTCAGCAGGCGATCAAACTGGTTGA
>NZ_JAHWCO010000473.1:0-4155 GCF_020054415.1 Candidatus Symbiopectobacterium sp.
GACACGCCCATGATCTTGCAGGCTTTTGATACGTTACCGAGTTCTTCGGCGAGATTGAGCAGGCCGGCTTTGTGTTTGATTATGAGATTGTTAGTATGAAGCATGAGAGTTACCTCGCGTTTTGTTTAAGGATTAGACACCCATATCAAAACCGGTAATTCTCAACCTTTCAAGGTCAAGTGTCAGATCTAGTCGCGACTAATACAGATTATCGCCATCTTTGGCTATGTTAATCAATAAACCAGTTTATTTCTGGATGTTTCGATACAGCGTGAAGGGATAGGTTTTTGCATGAATATATGCATACTGTGCGCTTTCGGGCTAAGTCTACGAAAAACGCGTTGCTCTCTACGCCGTGAAAGTTGCTCTCTACGCCGTGAAAACAGCGGAAGTCGCAAAGTGAAAACAACAGAAGATAGGCGCTATGAGCTCAGAGCATAAGCAATCGCTTCCTGCCATTACCTTGGCAGCTATTGGCGTGGTGTACGGGGATATCGGCACCAGCACACTTTATACATTAAGGGAATGCCTTTCCGGACAGTTTGGGTTTGGCGTCGAGCAGCATTCAGTATTTGGCTTCCTCTCGCTGATTTTCTGGCTGCTGGTACTGGTGGTGTCGCTCAAGTATCTCTCCTATGTGATGCGAGCAGACAACGCCGGAGAAGGGGGTATTTTGACCCTGATGTCAATGGCCGGACGCCACACCAGCGATCGCATGACATCCATCGTGGTGATCATAGGGCTGATTGGTGGAGGGTTTTTTTATGGCGAAGTGGTGATCACCCCGGCGATGTCGGTGCTTTCAGCAATGGAAGGGATTGAGATTGCTGCCCCAGAGTTGGACAGCTACATCGTGCCGCTGTCGGTGATTGTGCTGACCTTGCTGTTTGCCATTCAGAAACACGGCACCAGTAGCGTGGGTAAGCTGTTTGCGCCGGTGATGCTGATTTGGTTTTTGACGCTAGCGGTGCTGGGAGTGAGCAGCGTGATGGAAACGCCGCAGGTGCTTCAGGCATTGAACCCGGTTTACGCCGTGCGTTTCTTTATGGAATACAAGTTTATCTCTTTCTTCGCGCTGGGGGCTGTGGTACTGGCGATCACCGGGGTGGAAGCGCTGTATGCGGATATGGGGCACTTTGGTAAATTCCCTATTCGCTTGGCGTGGTTTACCGTGGTGTTGCCGTCGTTGGTGCTCAACTATTTTGGTCAGGGTGCGTTGCTGCTGCGTAACCCGGAAGCCATCAAAAATCCCTTCTTTTTACTGGCTCCCGACTGGGCGTTGATTCCGCTGCTGATCTTGGCAACGCTGGCGACCATCATCGCTTCTCAGGCCGTTATCTCCGGCGTATTCTCGCTGACGCGTCAGGCGGTACGTCTGGGGTATTTGCCGCCAATGCGTATTGTGCATACGTCAGACATGGAATCCGGGCAGATTTATATTCCGGCGATGAACTGGCTGCTGTATACGGCGGTGGTGATTGTCATCGTCAGCTTCGAGCATTCTGGCAATTTAGCGGCAGCTTACGGTATCGCGGTGACCGGAACCATGGTACTGACCAGCATTCTTTCCGCGACCGTGGCGGTAAAAAACTGGCACTGGAACCGCTATCTGGTGTGGCTATTGCTGGTGGCGATGTTGTTGATTGATATCCCACTGTTTCTTGCCAACGTGGTTAAAATCCTTTCCGGCGGCTGGTTGCCGCTGGCGCTGGGATTGATCATGTTTACCATTATGACGACCTGGAAGAGCGAGCGTTTCCGTTTACTGCGTCGTTTGCATGAGCATGATAATTCACTGGATGCGATGATTGCCTCACTCGAGAAAAACCAGCCGGTACGGGTGCCGGGTACGGCAGTCTATCTGTCGCGCGCGACGCACGTCATCCCGTTTGCATTACTGCATAATCTCAAACACAACAAAGTATTGCACGAAAGGGGGGTGCTGCTGACTATGCGCACAGAAGCGGTTCCCTATGTGCATAATGTGCAGCGCGTTACGGTTGAACAGCTTTCCCCGACCTTTTGGCGCGTGATTGCCAACTACGGTTGGCGGGAAACGCCCAACGTGGAAGAGGTGTTTCACCGCTGTTGGCAGGAGGGGTTAGCTTGCCAAATGATGGAAACATCGTTTTTCATGTCTAATGAGTCGCTAACCATGGGCAAACGGCCCTGGTATCTGCGCGTGCGCGGCAAGGTTTTTATGATGCTGAGTCGCAATGCGTTGCGGGCGGCCGATCAGTTTGATATACCGCCAAACCGGCTGATAGAGCTGGGGATTCAGGTGGAGATTTAGTGTATGACGCCCTCGAAATAGAGGGCGTCATTTTTGGTGATTATTTACCGTTCGGTTTTAAGGTTTCCCCTTCCTTCAGGGCAAACAGCTCATCATCACGGGTGGATACGCAGGCGCTGCCGTCCGGAATGCGATAAGCCCCTTCGGTAAAGCCGGAACCTTTCAGGAACGGGGTAACGGCCTGTGGTTTGTTCTTCAGCGTAGCTTCCAGTGCCAGCAGCGCGTAGGGATCGATGTTATCTATCGACGCATATTGATACTTGGCAGAGTTCATAAAGAAGCCGTTGTGCAGATTATTGCTGACAATGTTGTCAGCCACTTTTTCGGCTATCGTCAGGTAGGTTTTATCCTGCGTTGCCTGCCACAGATCGATCAGCGCAAAAATAGCATACGGGTCGCTGTTCTTGGTGCTGGCATTGACGCTGACGCCTTTACCCGGTGCTGAGCCGATATCTCCCAGATCCAACCCCTTGGCGATGCAGCACGCCACTTTCCACAGATCGGCATCCTTCTCGAGCGTGTAGGCGCGGGCGTAGGACAACAGGAAATCACTGCTGGTCGGGTAAGCTTTCAGTACCGTTCCTTTCTTACCGTAGTAACCATTGCGTGGCAGCGTGTAGTTGGAAAGATCGGTACCGTTGGCCAGCATAGGGCGGAAGGTATTGTTGCTTTCGTCATAGGCGTATTTGGCAAACGCTTTCAGGCCATCCAGCGTCCATTTCTTGATATCGTCGCCGTCTTTACCGAAATCTTTCGCCAGTTGTAGCTGCATTAGCGCATTTTCGGAATAGAGCGTGCTGGTGCGCCCCTTCAACATCATATTGCCCTCCAACGCAGCAGGTACAAACTCTGGTCCGAACTGACGTTGAGCACGGTCACCGTATTTGGAGTTGGTATCGCTGTCATCGCTGGTTTCAGCGCGTTTTAATGCCTAGGTGAACTGGTAAACGCCCAGGCCAGTTTTTTTATCGCGCGGCAACACATACTGCTCCGCCAGCCGTTTTGCCCATACCAGCGCGCCGGCTTCATGGTTGTTTTTATAGAGCAGCGATGCGGAATAGATCAGGTCATTACCGGCGTTAAGAAAACTCAGCCCCTTTGTAGCGAAGAAAGGCGTTTTTTTGGTCGTTTATTCAAGGAGTTGATGTAGCATCAAACGTAGTACTCGCGTTCGATGTAAGTACCGATGATCCTACCGTGCATTTCGGATGATTTTGAATATCCGAGCGTCTTGCGATTGAGCCGTTGCAATCGGTTACGCAGTGTCAGATGTGCACGCTCAATACGCTGTGTATACAGATTGCTAACAATGTGTTTTACTTTTGGAAGTTCGTCGTTGTAAGCCCTGTAGCCATCCGTGTTTGCATGACTAACGAGGCTTTGTTGAATAAATCAAAACTTGTAACGACCGCGCCCCATACGGGTCGATTGTTACGTGATGCGAATACTGTTCCTGATAGCGTGATCCGGTTAAGCGCTTTGACCATGGCCATGGCTTCACCCACCTGAGCATCGTAGTCTCTCAGACTTAGATGACCACCCAGAAGCCTTTTGAACCGGAACATTGCCGTTTCAGCCACTGAGCGCCGGTGATAGCCCACTTTCTTTTTCCAGATATCGTTACTACCGCTAATGCGCTGATTTGCAACAGCGTGGTTACGCTCGTGGTAGCGATCTGGCCAATATTGTGCCCCCCTTCGTGGCGGGATAAGCGGCCTTATCTTCTTCCTCAGCAGAGCATCATAGCAGTAAACTGTATCGTAAGCGCCGTCAGCCGATGCCTCTCTGATTTTCCGGTGGGTCTGGTTTATCAGCGCCGGTAGAGCTTGGGCATCAGTCGTACCACTGAGCGACAAATCCGC
>NZ_JAHWCO010000103.1:0-9624 GCF_020054415.1 Candidatus Symbiopectobacterium sp.
CAGCGAAACGACGGATCCTCGCAACGTAAAATCATGCAGTTAGGCCTCATGAGAAAAGTGTACACCTGAGATGACAAGCATTTTCAACCAAAACTGGCATGGAAAAACAGCATGATTACCTATTATTCAACAAAGCCGTCGGGAGAACGAAAGCGCCGGGCAAAACGGGTCAGGATGCGTGGCAGTGACAACCTAGCCTGTTCCGGTGCGCGCCCGGCGATTTCATGTTTCGAGAAGCGTGAAGCTGATGGTATAGTAATTCAATAAAAGTGAAATATTATTTTATTTATTTCTTGAAGGCAGTCATGCTGTTACACCTTTTCAGTTTCGTTCGTAACGAATGTTACTAGAATGGCGCAATACGTATGCTGTGCCTACCCGCATCCCGTTGGGAAATAGGCCATAACAATGAATAGGAAGGAGTGACCATGAAACGCTACTTTATTGATGATGAAACACCGTGGGAAGAACTGTGCGGCGGTATTAAACGCAAAATCATGACCTGGACAGACAACCTGATGATGGTGTTAGTGCATTTTTATAAAGGCGCTATCGGCACGCCGCATAAGCACGATATCCACGATCAGATCGCATACGTTGCTGCGGGCAGCTTTGAAGTGGTGATTGAAGGAGAAAAACACATTCTGAAAGCGGGAGATGCCTATCTGGCCGTTAAGAATGAAATGCACGGTGTGGTGTCATTGGAAGATGGCAGCATCCTGATTGATACCTTCAATCCTAAACGCGCCGATTTCCTCTAAGCGCTGCCGCTTGTAACGCGTGGTAAACCGGCCAGACACTTGGCCGGTTTATGCGCGTTGTCAGTTCCGTCAGTTTCCCGTCAAATATTCCAACGTTAACGCGTGCAGTGAATTCAACTTTTTGTCAGCCAGTACCCAACGCGGATCCTGAGCATACGCATTGTTTGGTACCACGATGGAGCGCATACGCGCGGCTTTGGTGGCAATCATGCCGTTGACTGAATCTTCCAGTGTGACGCAGCGTAGCGGTGAAATATCCAGCGCCTGCGCCGCGTTTAAATAGACCTGTGGTGTGAGGTTTACTGAAAGGCAGTGATTCCGCAGAGGCCAGCGTATCGAAATAGTGTGTCAGGCTAAAGGTGTGCAATACGTGTTGCAACATAAACAGTGGAGAGGCGGATGTCAGTCCAATGCGAAAACCCTGTTCACGACACAACTGTAAGGCGTGCTCTACGCCGGGTAAAAGCGGGCGGCTTTCATCCACCAGTTCAAGGGTGCGGGCGATAATATGCTTGACAACTTCACTGCGGGTGGGGGGTTTCCAGGGTGCATGCTGATACTACAGGTCAACCACCAGATCGATACGCAAGCCTAACAAGTCGGCACGAGGCGTGTTGGCTACAGACATTTACGTCTCCTGTCAGGTAAAAAGAGGCCATTTGGCTGAGTTGGCCGCTTCCGGGCCGTTCATTTCAGCGGTGTTACTGGCATGCTACCACAGTTTTCAGTGTCATGGGACGTTGTGTAAGGGACCTGCACTGCCTATCAACGGTAATTATGGTTATAATGCAATAGGATATGCCAGCATATTCTGTTTCGGCGTTGCCAGCCCACCGCCTTGGCGTTGATCGCGCCAGGTGAAGGCTATTTTATCGCGTCATTTATAAGGGGAAATCATGACGTACCAACAGGCGGGTCTTATTGCAATTATAAAACGCATTGCAGGATGGATCCTTTTTATCCCGGCTCTGCTATCAACCTGCATTTCGCTGGCGAACTATGTCTATCAATATGTGCAAAAAAAGCAGGGCATTGATGCGGTACTTCTGGATTTCCTGCATCTGATGATCGACATGACGCGTTTTAACACGCCGTTTCTTAACCTTTTTTGGTACAACTCGCCGATGCCGGATTTCTCCCGGCCCTTAGCCGCGGCCAGTATCATGTTCTGGATTATCTATCTGCTGATTTTTGTTGGATTGGCGCTGCAAGTGAGCGGCGCACGCATGTCACGGCAGGCGCGGGCGGTGCGTGAGGGCATTGAGGATCAGGTAATTCTGGATAAAATGAAAGGGAGTGAGGGACTAACCCGTGAAGAACTGGCGTCACGAGCAGAAGTGCCACACCACACCATTTTTCTGCAATATTTCCCGCTTTATATTATGCCGATCATTACCGCCGTTGCCGGTTATCTGGTTTTGCGCCTGCTGGGTGTTCCGGTGTGACAACCGTTGCCACCCTTTCGCCATGATGCGCAAGGGCGGCGTTATTCACGGGGTCAACTGCCGCTCAATAGCGTGTTGCGCCGCAATAATGTGCTACCCGCCAAACGGATTTTCCCGATTGAGCAGATAATAGATTTGGTAGAGCGGCTGGCGTTCGATAAAGCCTTTATCCAGCGGCCAGACGTTTTGATAACTGTCATAGATTTGCGGCGGCAGTGAGGGGCTGAGAGGTAACATCGCAAAATCACACTCTCTGTCTCCCCAATAGCTGGCAGGATCGAACAGGAAACTGCCGTCGTGATAACTGGCGCAGTTATCCGGCCAAAGGTCGCCGTGCAGCAGCGAGGGTTGCGGTTGATGTCCGGCGAGTCGCGATTCCACCTGCATAATCAAAGAATCAATATCACCGAAGTACATCCCTTTTTCGGCAGCCAACTGTAACTGCCAGCCAATGCGCTGTTCGGCAAAGAACGTGGCACAACGCCGCTGCCAGCTATTAGGCTGTGGCGTGGTTGAGAGGTCATTGTCAAAATCCAAACCAAACTGAGGCTGATCGCTCCACTGATATAGATGTGCCAGTTGCTCACCGAGGCACTAGGCACTGCGAGCATCCAGCGGTTTGGGGGCGAGGTATTCCATCAGCAGAAAGCTGTGGTCCCGCGAACTGCCAACGCCATACACAGCAGGAACACGCACGGTACGACTGCGTGCCAGCAGCGCAAGCTGATCGGCTTCAGCGGTGAATTTGGGCAACATCTCACGGATATCTCTCTTTACGAAAACACCATCCCCGTATTTGACCTGCCAGACGGTGTGCATCTCGCCAGCTTCACACGCCTAGTACTTGAAGATATCAGCGGTTCCAAGATGTTCATCCAATAGCTTGCCAATTGCTTGCCACATAGCGCAACCCCCGTTGATGATGTTACGTAGAGATTGTTACCTTAGCGTATTCCTTATCAGTAAACCTGAAGCCGTCGCACAGCATGGGCAATCGCCGCTGTGTCTGAAACCCAGAGCAGTATAGCCTGAATCTTCAGCAGCGGGCTAAAAAACGCGCTATCGTCTCAAGACAACGCAGTCTGCGCGGTACGCTGACGTCGGGTACGAACCTGATGAATGGTCAAGGCCAGAGCGAAGAACAGCGCCTGCACCAACACAATACAGGGCCCCGTGGCACCATCTAGATAAAAACTGATCAGCGTACCGGTAACGCAGGAAAACACCGACATGCAGGTGGCGACGATCATCATACCATCGAAGGTTTTACATACCATAAACGCGACGATACCGGGGGCGATAAGCATGGCGATGACCAAAATTACCCCAACGGCTTGCAGCGAGGCCACGATCGTCATCGCCAGCAGGCAAAGCAGGCCGTAGTGGAGCCATTTGACTGGCAGGCCAACCACGCGGGCATGGTGCGGATCAAAGCAATACAGCATCAGGTCACGGCGCTTGAGCATGACAATCACCAGCGTAACACCGGCAATCAGCAGGATTTGCGTCAACTCCTGTGCGGTGATCCCCAACACATTACCAAAAAGAATATGCGATAGATGTTGGTCGGTATCTACCCGAGCAAACATAACCAGCCCGAGGGCGAACATGCCAGAGAAAACGATACCCATCACGGTATCTTCTTTGACACGGCTATGCTCTTTCAGATAACCGGTGGCAAGCGCGCACAGCACGCCAGAAGCAAATGCGCCCACCGCAAAGGGAATATCGAGCAAAAATGCCACAACAATGCCGGGCAGTACTGCATGGGAGATGGCATCTCCCATTAAGGACCAGCCTTTAAGCACCAGATAGCAAGAGAGCACCGCACACACGACACCCGTGACGACGGCGGCCAGCAGTGCACGTTGCATGAACGGATATTCAAGCGGCTCCAGAATCCAATCAAACAGCAGGATCATGACAGAATCTCCTTCTGTTGCACGGTGGCGCGCGCCGTGTTGCCAGCAAGCCATGTTTCGGGGCAAACAGAAACGCCAGCAGGAAAATCAGCGTTTGCAACGTGACAATCACTCCGCCCGTTGCGCCATCAAGATAAAAACTGAGATAGGCGCCTAACGCGCTGCTGATGGCACCGAGTACAATGGCAATAATAATTAGTCTGCCAAAACGGTCGGTTAACAGGTAAGCGGTAGCCCCCGGCGTGATCACCATAGCAATCACCAAAATGGCGCCTACGGTTTGCAGCGCTGCGACAGTGCAGGCGCTGAGCAGGGTAAAAAACAGGATTTTGAGTTTCAATGGCGATAAACCGATGGAACGGGCGTGGTTCTCATCAAAAAACACCGCCAACAGATCTTTCCACAGCAGGAACACGATGATGAAAGTGATGCCGATGATAATTTCGACCTGAAGCACGTCATCATCGGCAATGCCGAGTATATTGCCAAAAATAATCGACTGTACATTAACCGAGGTGGGGTTAAGGGAGATGATGAGCAACCCGGCGGCAAAAAAAGTGGAAAAGATAAAGCCAATAATGGCATCTTCGCGCAAACGTGTGATGTGACGGATGAGCGTCATTGCCAAGGCGGCCAGCATTCCGGTAAAAAAAGCGCCTGCTGCATAGGGCAATCCCAGTGCGTAGGCTCCCGCGACGCCGGGCACCACTGAGTGGGAGAGGGCATCGCCCATCAGTGACCAGCCTTTGAGCATCAGGTAAGCGGAAAGAAAGGCACAGACACCGCCTACGATGGCACTCACCCAAATCGCCTTCATCATGTAGTTGTAATGGAACGGTTGCAACAAAAGTTCAAACATCTACGTTAGTTATCCTCTGGCCGGGAGCGGAATGCAGGTGTGTCGCTGGGGGTTGAACCATAGAAGACGGCAGGGCGTTCGTCATCGGTCAATACTGTGACGGTTCTGGCATCGTCGTCGTCATGCAGGTGCTCGCCACCGAGATTAATATGGCGCAGTACGCCGCCAAAGGTTTTCTCCAGATTACTCTGAGTGAAGGTGGTCGCAGTGGGGCCGGTAGCCAGCACGGTGCGGTTGACCAGAATCACACTGTCGCAAAATTCAGGTACGCTGCCGAGGTTGTGGGTTGCTACCAAAATCAAATGCCCCTCGTCGCGCAAGGTGCGCAGCAGATCGATAATGGCGTTTTCGGTTTTCACATCAACGCCGGTAAAGGGTTCATCCAACAGGAGCACACACCCTTTTTGCGCCAGCGCCCGCGCTAGGAAAACCCGCTTTTTTTGACCGCCGGAGAGTTCACAGATTTGACGTTGACTCAGCGCACTCATGCCGACACGGGCCATGGCATCGTTTATCACGTCACGATCTTGCTGGCGCGGGATGCGCAAAAAATTCATTTTGCCGTAGCGCCCCATCATCACCACATCGGAAACCAGCACGGGAAAATTCCAGTCAACCTCTTCCGTTTGCGGCACATAGGCGATGAGATTTTTTTTCAACGCCTCACTGATAGCTTCACCGTTAAGACGGACCTGGCCTGAAGAGGGTTTCACCAGCCCCATGATGCTTTTGAATAGGGTGGATTTACCGCTGCCGTTGACCCCGACCAGAGCGCAGATTGTGCCACCGCCCAGTGAAAATGACGCGTTTCGAATCGCCTGGTGGCCATTGCTGTACGTCACAGAAACATCGTTGACGGTGAGGGCTAATTCTGGTGTACGACTCATTGATTAAATCCTTCGGCGATGGTGTTCACCGTGGTTTGCAGCAGATCCAGGTAGGTGGGAACCGGACCCTTTTCATTAGACAATGAGTCAACATACAACACGCCGCCATATTTCGCGCCGGTTTCTTTACTGACCTGCTTAGCCGGTTTATCAGAAATAGTGCTTTCACTAAACACCACCGGGACGTGTTTTTCACGCACGGTATCGATCACGCGGCGTACCTGCTGGGGAGAACCCTGCTCATCAGCATTGATAGGCCACAGATAAACTTCGTTGAATTGATAATCGGTGGTGAGGTAACTAAAGGCCCCTTCGCTGGTGACGAGCCACCGCTGCGCTTCTGGAATCCTTGCCAAACGTTCACGCAGGGGGGCATCCAGTGCGGTGATTTTTTCCGCATAGGCTTTAGCATTACGGTTATAGATCTCTGCGCTATCCGGATCGTATTGCACCAGCCCCTTACGAATGTTCTCGACATAAATTAAGGCGTTGCTGGGGGACATCCAGGCATGTGGGTTCGGGTTGCCGTTATAGGCCCCTTCACGGATAGGCAGTGGTGTTATCCCTTCCGTCACCGTAACCGCAGGGACATCTTTAATATTTTCAAAGAAGCGACTAAACCAGCGCTCCAGATTCAAACCGTTCCACAAGATAAGATCAGCGGATTGCGCCTTAACGATATCCCGTGGTGTGGGTTGGTAGTCATGGATCTCTGCGCCCGGCTTGGTAATCGACTCAACGATAGCCGCCTCTCCCGCGATGTTCTGCGCGATATCCTGAATAATGGTAAAGGTGGTTACCACCTTGAGTTTGTCTTTGGCATTCGCTGGTGAAGCGAGAGTGAATGCGGCGAAGAGCGCCAGAGGCAGGGTAAGATTTACAATTCGAGAAGGGGTGAAGGCCTGAAAGAAACGCATATACATATCCTTACAAGTAGCGATGGCTAATCATTAGATGAAAATAATTCTCAATCGCATTTAAGTCAAGCGTCTCTTGCGATAACTGTGACGCTGATACCCTGTGCTTATCCACTGCCGTGTGCTTTTAAGCGATCCTTGCATATCCTGAATGTTGCCTTGTTGTAACATCGTGATTATGATTAACAAATCTTACTTAACGTAACGAATGAAGTCTAACTGTTGCTGCTGTGTTTGTGGTGTTTTTTCGTTGGACGCTAAATGCCCTCTGACAGCACAACATGTATAAAAAAAATTGTTGATCGGCCGATATACCAAAAAGTATGCAATGGAAGTATGCGATGTTGGGAGGGTATTCGCAATGGGAGCAAAATCAGAAAGGCGCTGGAAGATGGCCAGCATCATTCTCTTGGTCGTACTGGCGTTATTAGTTGGCGTAATGGTTCAAGGGTATTAATGAATCCTGGCGGGAGTAACCTGTGTGCATAGGATGCATTTTCCTCCCGGTAGCATAATAATAAGAAATCACTCCTTTTATTTTCTTATCGTAAATAATTTATAAATTTATAACATTTTGCTATGGTAAACGCGCCTTAACGGTAGCAAGGATTCCTAGCGAGTTACATTTTACGGGTTAATAAATAAAACCATGGATATTCAGTTGCTTATGCACAACCTATTTGTGATGCCAATTGCGTGTTTTGTGCTGCTGTTTCAGGGGATGAAGCCTTATTTTGTGCGGCACCTCTGCGACTGAAGAAAAATGGCTTGCCATCGTTTTCAGAGTGTGTAATAACGCATCTGGGTGAAACGAGGTACAGTTCTGTATATGAGCGGCATTTTCAGTAAGGAAGTTAATGATACAACCGTTAGCGTTGCGCACTACTTCTCTGCCGATCCTTATCTTGGTGCCTCAAAGCAGTAACGACTTTGGTTTGTCTGTATAACGCCTTTGGGCGGTTTAAACAATTAAAGGAAATGTGTAAAATGGCAAAGATTAAAGGTCAGGTTAAGTGGTTCAATGAGTCCAAAGGTTTTGGTTTCATTACGCCTGCTGACGGCAGCAAAGACGTGTTTGTTCACTTCTCTGCAATTCAAGGTACCGGTTTTAAAACGCTGGCCGAAGGCCAGAGCGTAGAGTTCGAAATTCAAGACGGCCAGAAAGGTCCTTCTGCTGTTAACGTAACCGCACTGTAATTACCGTTTCCGGTGCAAAACCCGCCATGGTGCGGGTTTTTTGTTGTCTGCCTTTCTCATTGCCGCCTATCTGCACGTGTTTTTATCGCTCTGTAGGAAAATATGTCCATGTTTTATCAATGCCCGCTCTGTCATCAACCGTTACAGGCTAACGATCGCCAATGGTCATGCGGCACGCATCATTTCGATCGCGCCAGAGAAGGCTACGTCAATCTTCTTCCTGTACAATTTAAGCGCTCCAAAATGCCCGGTGACAATGCAGAGATGATGTGTGCCCGCCGTCTTTTTCTGGATGCAGGTCATTATCAGCCGTTACAGGCTGCACTACTGCAACATATACATCGCGCGCTCGCACCGCAGGCGCAGGCACTGCTGGATATTGGCTGTGGTGAAGGGTATTACACCGGGGCATTGGCGGAGGCATTACCGGCAGTTCAGATTTTCGGCCTGGATATCTCTAAGGCCGCTATTCAACGGGCCGCAAAACGCTATACGGCGGTTGAATTTTGTGTTGCCTCAAGCCGACGTTTACCGTTCGGGGATGCGACGCTGGATGGAATACTGAAAATTTATGCCCCTTGTGATGGGGAAGAGTTGGCGAGAACCGTAAAACCGCAAGGGGGGGCTATCACCGTTTCTCCCGGTCCGCGTCATTTGTATCAGCTTAAGGCCCAAGTCTATGATGCTGTCATGCTGCACCCGATAAAAGCAGAGGTGCTGCCGGGTTTTACGTTGCAAGCAGAGTACACGCTAGCGTATGAAATGTCCTTAGGCGGTGATGAGGTAGCGGCATTGTTGCAAATGACGCCCTTTGCCTGGCGTGCGTCGCAAGCGGCTAAACAGCAACTGTTGGATACCGAGCGCTTTGCATGTGAGACGGATTTCATTATCCGCTTTCATCAGAGAGATGTTGAGTAGTATTAAAAAAGGGAGTGCAGGCTCCATTTTTATTAACGTGTGCTAATCAGGCAACGCTGAACAGGTGTTCGTAGAGAATATTGCTGCCAATACCAATCAACACCACAACGCCAAAGATTTCAGCTTTTTCCCCCATCAATGGACCGATGTAGCGGCCAATCATCATACCCAATGTCACCATAATCAGGTCGTTTATTCAATGAGTTGATGTAGCATCAAACGTAGTACTCGCGTTCGATGTAAGTACCGATGATCCTATCTTGCATTTCGGATGATTTTGAATATCCGAGCGTCTTGCGATTGAGCCGTTGCAATCGGTTACTCAGTGTCAGATGTGTACGCTCAATACGCTGTATATACAGCTTGCTAACAATGTGTTTTACTTTTGGAAGTTCGTCGTTGTAAGCCCTGTAGCCATCCGTGTTTGCATGACTGACGACGGTAATGCTGATGGCCACTTTTGCCATAAACGTGTTTTTTCACAGGAGATGTCTGTTCACAAAACGGGCATCTTACATCAACTTTAGCAAAAGTATTCCACAGGCTTTGTTAAATAAATAGAACTTTTGGGTAATCACCGGAGCAGATCACCACAGTTGTTTCAAAATCAGGTCTCCATGGCAAAACAAAATTTTAAAATCACCAACTGGCCCTCTTATAACAAGGCCCTCAAGCAGCGCGGTTCTCTAACCGTATGGCTAGATGAATCAGCCATTGC
>NZ_JAHWCO010000667.1:0-8496 GCF_020054415.1 Candidatus Symbiopectobacterium sp.
CGCAAACCACCAGTACCGCAGTCACCAACGAGGACGGGCAGCGCAAGCCGCATAAAGCCCCCGTACTGACTGACGAGGGCTGGCACGTTCCCAGCTAAGGAGAATCAGTCATGTGTGGAGGAGGTTCACCCACCGTTGTGCGGTACGACCCAGAAGCGGAAGCCGCCAAAGCAGCAAACGCCGCCGCCAAGGCAGCTAACGCGGATTCAGCCGCACGCCGCAAACGCAAAAAAGGCTCGTCCCTGCTTGCCACGGGTTCAGAAGGGGCAACGGATTCCGGCACGTCACTGCTTGCGTCTGGTGCAAGCGGTAAAACCAACCTGGGGGCGTAACGTGGTCAACGAAACCGCCAGCAAAATAATCCGTCGGGCGGATTCACTGAAAGCATTACGCCAGTCCAATGAATCGGCCTGGCGCGAGTGCTTTGATTTCACCTACCCGTTGCGCGGGGCTGGCTTTTCTTCCGATGTACTGGACGCCAGCAGCGCTAAATCCAGGGTGGCGCAGTTGCTGGACGGTACCGCAACGGACAGCACACGCATTCTTGCCTCGGCGTTAATGTCCGGCATGACGCCAGCAAACGCGCAGTGGATGGATTTAAACAGCGAAAGCCTCACCGACGAGCAAAAAACGTGGCTCTCTACCTGCGCAACGCTGATATGGGAAAACATTCACGCGGCCAATTTTGACGCGGAAGCCTACGAATCCTGCCTGGATGTGGTTATTGCTGGCTGGTTCGCACTTTACATCGATGAGGACAAGGAGCAAGGCGGCTTTACCTTCCAGCAGTGGCCGCTATCGCAGTGCTACGTCTCATCGTCTCGCCGTGATGGCATTGTTGACACCGTTTATCGCTGCTACCCGTTAACCGCCGAGCAGGCGGTAAAAGAATTTGGCGACAAAAACGTGAGCGACAAAATCCG
Organism: Candidatus Symbiopectobacterium sp.; assembly: GCF_020054415.1. Classification (NCBI taxonomy): domain Bacteria; kingdom Pseudomonadati; phylum Pseudomonadota; class Gammaproteobacteria; order Enterobacterales; family Enterobacteriaceae; genus Symbiopectobacterium; species Candidatus Symbiopectobacterium sp. The sequence continues at coordinate 924 of NZ_JAHWCO010000667.1, forward strand.
CGACGAGGCCAAGAAAAAACCTGACGCGAAATTCGATTTTATTCACGCCATTTTTCCGCGTGATACCTATGTGGTCAATGCCCGTCTCGCAAAAAACATGCGCTTTGCGTCGTATCACATCGACGTGCAGGGCAAGCGCACCGCGCGCGAGTCTGGCTATCATGAATTTCCCGTTGCCGTTCCTCGCTGGATGAAGATCCCCGCCAGCGCCTACGGTGTCGGCCCCGTTTATGACGCGCTGCCCGACTGCAAAGAGCTAAACGAAATTAAGCGCATGGAGAAAGCCGCCGCTGACCTGGCGATTTCCGGCATGTGGATCGTGGAAGACGACGGTGTAATAAACCCGCGCACCGTCAAGGTGGGGCCACGCCGCATTATCGTCGCCAACAGCGTGAGCAGTATGAAGCCGCTGTTAACCGGTGCCGATTTCAACGTTGCGTTTACGTCCGAAGAAAAACTACGGGCGCAAATCCGCAAGATTCTGATGGCCGACCAGCTACAGCCGCAAGACGGCCCCGCCATGACCGCCACCGAGGTGCATGTGCGCGTGGCTCTGATCCGTCAATTGCTCGGACCCGTGTACGGACGCTTTCAGGCTGAATACCTGCAAATACTGGTTCAGCGCTGTTTCGGCATTGCGTACCGCGCTGGCATCTTCCCCGCCGCGCCTGAGGGCATGGACTCCGCCAATTTTAACGTGCATTACATTTCCCCGCTGGCCCGCGCGCAGAAGCTGGAGGACGTGACCGCCATTGAGCGTGCCGGGGCCAACATTGCGCAACTGGCACAGATTGATCCCGACGTTACCGACCTGCTGGATACCGACTCAGCGGCTCGCGTGGTGTCCGAAGCGCTGGGCGTTCCCGCCAAGGTGATTCGCAGCGCCGACGATGTGGCCCGTTTACGTGAACAGCGCAGACAGGCACAGCAGCAGGCAGCACAACAGCAAATGCTGATGCAGGCAGGGCAGGAAGCGGCAAGCTCGGCAGGTAAAGAAGCAGGTTCCGCATTGGTTCAGCAGATGGTAGGGGGAGCACGATGATCTTAAAGGATGCTCGAGCAGAGGATTACAAGCGCGTTTTTGAAGAAACGCCGGGCGGACAGCAAGTGCTGGATGAGTTAACGCGGCGTTTTGGTGGTGCCGTGTACGTCAAGGGGGGCCCTGAAGGTGATCGCCAGACATGTTTTAACGCCGGGCGACGTGATGTGCTCGATTTTATTTTACGCAGGCTTAATGAAGCAGACGAAGAGATGGAGTAAGCGACAATGTGGAAGCTTAAATTCCCGTTCATGAATCAGGCTGGCGAGGGCGAAGGCTCAGGGGGGGGCGATGGTGGTAACGGCGGCGGTGGTAATGCGGGTGGCGAAGGTGGCGGCGCTTTGCTCAATACTGGCGCAGCGCAGCAACCGGGCGCGACAGATTGGCTACCGGAAAAATACCGCGTTGTGGGCGAAGACGGTACCCTCAATATTGAAAGCTCTGCCCGCAAACTGGCGGATGCGCATACGCATTTGGAAAAGCGCCTTGGCAGCGGGGACGCGCCGCCAAAAACGGCGGATGAGTATGCACCTAAGGTAGATGCCGAGGGCTTCAATTGGGATGAGTTTAAAGCCGATCCCCAAATGCAGGGCTTCTTAAAATCGGCCCACGCCAAGGGGCTGACCAATGACCAGTTAAGCTTTGTGCTCGGTGAGTACATGCAGCGTGCGCCGGAACTGGTGGGCGGTGCCGCACAACTGGATCAGGAAGCCGCCAGCACAGCATTGCGCGAGGTGTGGAACACCGACGCGGAATTTAACAAAAATATCGGGCTGGCGTACCGGGCGTTTAATTCTCTGGCTGATGATGCCGACAAAGGCCGCATTGACGAAATCGGCAATAACCCGATGGTCATCCGCATGCTGGCAAGAATCGGCGAAGAAATGCAGGAAGATTCCCCGGCTGGCAGCGATATCAATCTGGAAGAGCAACAGACCATTCGCGATCTGATGAAGTCGGATGCCTATATGGATCCGAAGCATGCCGATCATGAAAAAGTCTCTGCGCGTGTCCAGGCGTACTACGCGAAAACCTACGGCAACACACCCGTAGCGTAATGCTGTGACATGTCACAACGAGCCAGCCTGAGCGCTGGCTTTTTTTATTTGGTCGGGAAACCGAACGCACACCTTGCGCAAAATCACTCCACCAGCCCGGCGTGGTAGCCGGATACCTGATTTTCCGCCGTCTGTAAGCGCCAGGCAGTCGGTGTATTGGGCCGGGAAACCGACACCCCACAGGCGAAACAGAATTGGAGTGCGCATTATGCCTTTTGATGCCAACAAAAATATGATCACCGCCGCCTTTGTAACGCAGTTTCATGATTCTTTTGAGATTGCCTCACAACAAAAAGATTCCCGTCTGCAGGCAGCGGTACAGGATTGCGGGCAGATCACCGGTGCGTCGTTCACCATCAACGACATGGGTACCATCGAAATGAACGCCATTACTACGCGTTTCGGTGACACCGTGTGGGACGTGCCGGAAGCCGGTACCCGTAACGCGCTGATGGCGGATTACGGCGTATTCGTTCCTGTTGAAAAACGCGACCAGCGTAAACTGATTGCTGACCCTCAGGGGCCCTATCTGCAGTTGACGCTGGCCGCCGCCAACCGCCGCAAGGATACGGTGATTTACCGTGCATTGCTGGATGCGGTACCGCGCAAGACGGAAAACAACGGCGCTTACACCAACGTTGCGCTTCCTGCGTCCCAGAAAATTGTAGCGGGTGGCACTGGCTTGACCAAAGCCAAACTGATATCCGCCAAAGCGATGTTCCGCCGCAACGAGTGCGACGAGCAGAACGGCGAACAGCTTTACATCGCCTACAACGCCGACATGCTGACGCAAATCCTGAGCGACACCACATTGACCAGCGCCGACTTTATGGCGGTCAAGATGTTGCAGGAAGGGTCTGTGTCTAACCACTGGCTGGGCTTCCAGTGGATCGCTTATGAAGCGCTGGATTCAGTAACGGCGGAAAGCGTGACCACTAAAACCACGGTGGCCTGGACTAAGTCTGCCGTGCATTTCGGTACCGGCGCTGAATATAACGTCGATATCGGCCCGCGCCGTGACAAAAACAACACCATCCAGATTTCCGTGGATGCGTCTTACGGCGCAGGCCGCGCCAACGAGAAGAAAGTGGTTGCGATTGATTTTGTCGCGTAACGCCGCGTGGGTATTGCCGGGGGTAAAACCCCGGCCGTTTTTGTTAAAGGTACCGCTATGGCTTCCAGTGTTTCCAGTGTTTCTATCTGTTCTAACGCGCTGCTTACCCTCGGGCAGAATCCCATTAATGATTTTAAAGAGGACTCTGACAGCGCACGCCTGTGCGCCAACGTTTATCCCACCGTACGCGAAGATTTATTGCGTAAACACCCCTGGAATTGTGCTGTTAAACGCGTGGTGCTCTCTCCCTCCAGTACCGCCCCTGCTTTTGGCTTTGCGTATCAGTTTCCGCTGCCGGGTGACTTGCTGCGCGTGCTATCCGTGGGTAATGAGTCAGACGATATCCAGTACCGACAGGAAGGGCGGAAAATCCTCGCCAACATCAACGCACTGAAACTGAGTTACCTCTTCAGCAACGACGATGAATCAACATGGGATCCGGCACTGGTGGCGCTGGCAGAAGCGTTTATGGCAGCAAAGATAGCCTATGCGGTAACGGCATCCGCCAGCCTTCGCGATGCGCTTACCCAGGAAGCCGCCTACCTGCTGCGTCAGGCCAAGGCCATTGACGGACAGGAAGACCCACCAGAAGCGCTTGGCGGTTATCCGTTGCTCACGTCGAGGTTTTAACCATGCGCGCCAACCTGATAAAAACCAATTTTACCGCCGGTGAAATTTCCCCGCGCTTGATGGGGCGCGTGGATATTGTGCGTTATGCCAATGGCGCAAAACAGGTAGAGAACGCCGTGTGCGTGGTTCACGGTGGCGTTAAGCGTCGCCCCGGTACGCGTTTTATTGCGGCCACGAAATACGCCGATAAAAAATCCCGCCTGATCCCTTTCGTGTTTAACCGCGCTCAGGCGTACGAACTGGAATTTGGCGACGGCTACGTGCGCTTTTTCCAGAACGGTGCGCAGGTGGTTAATGATGATTTAACCCCTTACGAAATCAAAAGCCCGTTCACCGAAAGCATGCTGTCCGAAGTGAAATTCGTGCAGAGCGCCGACACCATGCTTTTGGTTCACCAGGACATCCCGCCGCAACGGTTACAGCGACAGGCGCAAACCGATTGGACGCTGGCTGCTGCTGAATTTGTGGTGATGCCATTTGATGAAATCCGCGACACACCGGAAAAATGGTGCAAGCCCTCGGTAAAAGAGTTTGTCGGCACGTCGATAAAGCTCACGCTATACGATACCGAAAGCGCCACGTCCTTTACCGGCCGTGGCTGGGTGGCGGCTGATGTCGGGTCGTATGTGCGTATCAATCGCGGGCTGGTGCTAATCCAATCGGTAAGCAGTGCGCAGGTGGCCGCCGGTGTTATCCGTGCTGACCTGTCGGCAACACAGTCCGCCTCACCGGGAGCATGGACGCGTGAAGATAGTGTGTGGTCAGAAGCGTTGGGCTATCCGGGTGCCGTGACGTTCTACCAGCAACGGCTGGTGCTGGCGGGATCTCCTGAGTACCCACAAACGGTGTGGTTCAGTGAAACCGGCGCTTACCTGTCTTTCGAGCTGGGCGATGACGACGACGATGCCATGTCGTTTACGGTTTCCTCTGACCAGCTAAACCCTATCGTGCATTTAGCGCAGATGAACACGCTTATTGCGCTGACCTACGGTGGCGAGTTTACGTTAACCGGTGGCTCGGATGCGGCCATCACACCGACCAATATATCCGTAAAAAATCCCAGCCCCTACGGTTGCAATACTATTCGCCCGGTGCGCGTTGGTACCGAAATCCTTTTTATCCAGCGTGCAGGGCGCAAACTGTTTGCGGTCGCTTATGACCCCGATAGCTACGTCGCCTATTCCGCTAATGATCTCTCTGTATTGTCTGAGCACATCACAGAATCGGGCATTGTGGATATGGCCTACCAGCAGCAGCCGGATTCTATCGTCTGGCTGATACGCGCAGACGGAACCCTGTGCTCTATGGTGCTCGATCGTTCGCAGGATGTGATCGCCTGGTCGCGGCATGTCACCGAGGGTGCCTTTGAGTCGGTATCTTCTATCCCCACCGATTCAGGCGATGCGGTATATACCATCGTCAAACGTGAAATTAACGGCGAGACGGTGCGCTACGTTGAATTGCTGGTAGATGAATTGCGCAGCGATGCGACGGTTACCGGCACCAGTGAGGCAGGGGCAAAAGAGTGGGGAGGTTTACATCACCTCGAAGGAAAAACCGTTGATATCGTGGCAGACGGCAACGTCATGCCCGCACAGGTAGTAAGCGGCGGTGCTGTTACGCTGACCCGTACCGCGAAAAGCGCCGCCATTGGGCTGCACTTCAACACCACGATTGAAACGCTAACGCAGGAAGTCTCTACCAGCGAAGGCACCGTACAGAACGCCAGGAAACGCACCAGCGAAGTGACCATGCGTTTTCTCGACACCACCGGCGCAACCTGCAACGGGCAAACCCTCCCTTTTCGTCGCTTTGGCCCGAAAATTCTCAACCAGCCTGCACCGCTTTTCACAGGCGATCACTCGTGGGGAAAACTCGGCTGGGAAAAAGGCGAAGACACATTACGCATTCAGCAATTGCAGCCGCTGCCGTTCCATCTGCTGGCTGTCATGAGCACTTTCACCAGTAACGGGGGCTAACCATGATACGACCGGCAACAAAAGAGGATATTCCGGCGTTGGTTGCGTTTGGCGGAATGCTTCATACGGAGTCCAGCTATTCAAACCTGCGTTTTATACCAGAAAAGGTTGCTGTGTTTTTGCAGCGAGTCATTGACGGAGCAGGGGTTGTTTTTGTGTCTGAAAAGGATGGCGAAATCATCGGTGGCATTGCCGGTAGTGTTATGGAGCACTGGTTTTCCGATGAAAAGATCGCTTTTGATTATTCACTTTTTATTTCCCCAAAACATCGTCAGGGAATAGCCGCGTTGAGACTGATACATGCGTTTTGCGAATGGGCGAAGTTGAAAGGCGCGCGAGAAATTCGCATGGGGATCACCACGGGCATTAATGTTGATGGTGTTGCTCGGCTGTATCGGTCTATCGGGTTTGAGGACGCGGGAATACTGTTCAGAAAAGAGGTAGATCATGGGTGTTGAAACAGCTTTATTGGCGGCTACTGCCGCATCGTCTTTATTGGCGGCGGGTGGTGCCGTTATGGGCGGTATGCAGCAAAAGAAAATGGCTGATTACCAGGCGGCACAAGCAGAGGCAGACGCGGAGGCCGCAAAATCAGCGGCGCGGGTTGAGGCCGAACGCATCCGAAAAGCGGGCGCGGCACAGGCGGCACAGGCAAACGCAGCGTATGCCGCATCAGGCGTTGAAACGGGATCGGGAACTGCATTGCGCATTACGTCGGGGATTGTGGGTGATGCGGAAGAAGACGCCACGATGACCATCCTCAACGGGCAAAATGCCGCTTCACGCTATCGGGCACAAGGACAGGCTGACAGGATTAGCGGCCGCAATGCTGCCACGTCTGGTTATATCAGTGCGGGAAGTTCATTACTGTCATCTGGCGCGAAAGCTTATTCTGGCTGGAAGACCGCGCAAGATAAGCCAGCAAGCAAAACCGGCGCATCAACAAACAACCTGTTCGGCAACATGGGGATTCATTAATGCGTATCCCAACGGGTAATTTTGGTAACGCGGTTCCCACACCCCAGCCAACGCGCGTCAATGTGAGCGGTACGGGTGCTATCGGGCAAGCGGTGGCGGGGTTGGCGGATGATGTAAAGCAAGAGATTAACGCGGTTGTGCGCGCCCGCGCCGGCGAGTCGATGCTCGATTATCAAATCGGTATAAAGGACTCTCTCGAATCAATCCGACGGCGAGTGGAAGATGGCACACTGCGTGCTGATGAAGTAGAGAATGCATATCACGACGCGGTAGGAAAGCTGGAAAAGCCGCAATTATCAGGGCTGGGTATTGCAGAAACACAGGTTGCCGAGGGTGGGCTAAAGCGCTACGAATCTGATGGACTCACCACGGCGCAGGGCTACGCGCGTGCCGCACTGAAAATCGAAGCGCGTGATCAGGTTGATAGCGGGCTGGATAAGCTGGGTAAACTGACCAGCTACCCCGGTGCAGATATCGAAAAAATCAACGCCATGTCTGCTGCATATGATGAACAGGGACGGATTGGTTATGGTGCTCAGTGGGCGAAAGTACGCCAAGGTTGGATTGATCAGAATTGGTTTAATCAGGCGCGGCAGCGAGTCATGGAGGCGAGGGACAACGGTGCCGCGTTGTCTGACTTAACCAATCAGCTTACCTCTGAAAAGGGTTTTTATATTGATAAGCTTGATCCAGACAAGCGCAATGCGTTGCTGAATCAGGCTATGGGCTATCAGTCGCGGTTAGAGGCAAAGGCAGCAGCAGCAGAGGCAAAGCG
>NZ_JAHWCO010000435.1:0-8803 GCF_020054415.1 Candidatus Symbiopectobacterium sp.
GAATGCCTTGCTGCATAGGAGGGGAACATGATGCAAGCACAAAAGAAAAAGCCGGTCAGTGGGACGACACTTTTCCGGCTTAAAACTGCAATAACCAATTAATTACAGGAGGGATTATGGCAAATATTGCTGAAATAATCAATTTTCCTGTGCCTGAAGAGGCACTCAAGGAGTCGTGCGTGGCGCAGCTGGAAGATGGTTTCTTGCGCCTGGCTAATGATCTTCTTGATGCAACCATGTGTTCAGGGCTACCAGAGACTGAACTCTGCATCCTCATGGCCGTTTGGCGAAAAACATACGGGTACAGCAAGAAGCTGGACTGGATAAGTAACGAGCAACTGGAGGCGATGATCGACAAGCATCACACGCATTGCTCCACGGCAAAAAACAATCTCATCAGGAAGAAAGTGCTGATTCAGGAAGGCAGGAAGATTGGCATGAACACCCGCATTTCTGAGTGGGAAACTAAAAATAACGGATTCTGCAAAACATTAGCTAAACCTGCTAAGAAGGAAACATTAGCGGAACCTGCTAAGAAAAACTTAGCAGAAGTTGCTAACAGACCTTTGCAGAAGTTGCTAACCACAAAAGACAATAATACAAAAGACAAGAAAGACAGTATTACCCCTATAGTCCCCAAACCGAAAAAATCACCACCACCGGCATACGATCCGCTTACAGCGGAACTCCCCAAATGGTTAGCTGCTGACGAGTGGCATTCATGGGTTCAGTACCGGAAAGAAATCAGGAAAGCCATCAAGTCCAGGCAAACTGTCACGCAGTCGATTAACACCCTGTCACGCTGCCGTGAAATGGGTTATTCGCCGGGTGAGATAATCAACCGCAGTATTGGCAACGGCTGGCAAGGACTCTTTGAGCCAAAGCAACCTGCACGACCTCAGCAATCGAAGCATCCCTCTGTCGCAGATAATTTTTCTACCAGAGATTACGGCACAACCCAAATTCCTGACTGGGCAAAGGGACTGGTATGAACTACAGCGAAGAAATCACAACGGTGCGCCAAAAGTTGGCAGACCTGAATACGCCCCCCAAGCCACTTGAACACACGGTGTATGAGGAGGTTGAAGCCATATGTGACAAGCACGGTGTATTTAAACAGCGTTGCCGCAGGATGGCACTCCACGGCAAAGGGATTGGGACCAAAACCGAATGCCCGTTCTGCCTGAAAGAAAAATTAGCGCAGTTGGAGCACGCCGAAGCGGCGCAGGAAAAACAGCGCAAGCGCAGCAAAATTAACATGCTCATGGATAACTTAAGCCTGCCTGAACGCTTTGCTGATGTCACCCTGGATAATTACGAGCCCGTGAATTCTGATGCGGCATGTTGCTTAACGCTCTGTAATACCTATGCAACCCAATGGCCTGAACGTCTTAAGCGTGGTTGTGGCTTGGTGATGTGTGGCAAGCCCGGTACAGGCAAGAATCATCTGGCGTTGGCCATTGCGAAGCAGGTCATCAACGAGCACCAAAGTTCAGCGCTATTCACAACCGCCCTACGGATCACTCGGGAATTCAAATTAACGTGGAGCAAAAACGCTGAGTGCTCAGAGGCTGAGGTGATTAAACGCCATACTCAGCCCGATTTGCTCATCATCGATGAGGTCGGTGTTCAGTTCGGCAGCGACGCAGAAAAACTGATTTTGTTCGAGGTCATCAACACGCGCTATGAGAGCATGAAACCGACTATCCTCATCAGCAATCTGGCGCTGAACAAACTGGCTGGATTTATCGGTGAGAGGGTGATTGACCGCATGAAGGATGGGGGGGGCTGCACGCTGGCTTTCACCTGGGACAGTTACCGGTCGCGGAGTGGGATCTGATGATAATCGATAACCTGCTTTCACCCGCATTCTTAACCATAACGCAATTGCATTACCAGCCTGAATGCTATCGCCTGACGTTATCCGACGCCAGCGATTTGCCCTATCTGCCGCTTAACCTCTTCGGGGGTGACGCGTGAGCCAACAATTCCACCTCATAAACGAAAGCGTTAAGCAGAACGCGATCAATTTCATCCGCGATCTTCCGGTAGACCAGAAACGCCCGCTGATCCTCGATATCAAAGAGATGAAACGCACAGCAGAGCAAAACCGCAAGATGTGGCCACTGCTGAAAGACCTCTCCGACCAGGTTGTGTGGTTCGGCAATAAATACGACTCCGACGACTGGAAAGACCTGATCACCGCGCTGGTGGCTAAGACCAAAAAGCAGGAGCAGCGTATGGCTCCCGGGCTGAACGGTGGCGTAGTGATGTTCGGCCAGCGCACCAGCAAGATGAAAATAGGCCAGATGGTGGAAGTCATCGAGGCTATTTACTGGTTCGGTACCCAGCAGGGCGTCCGGTTCAGCGAAAAATCAAAGCTGGAGATCGCGTGGGCGAAGCGGTGGGGTGAGCGTCATGCGTAAGATGCCCTGTTTGTTTTGCGGAAAACCAGCGACCTTACTTTGCGATGGCATTCTTGGCTATGTCGCTGACGAGGATGAAAACGGCATGATGGCTGGCATGCCCCGCAAGATGCATACCTGTGACGCGCCTATGTGCCGCTCCTGTGCAACCTGGCAGGGAAATATCTTCTGGCATGGGCAGAGCAGCGGCATGGATTCAACGGACTACTGCCCAATCTGTGAAGCGATATATCGTGTTGGTAAAGCTATCCGCGTGGCACCACACCGGAAAGACTGCTCCATACCTGAACCCTGTATGACTGACGAACAGGCATCGATCATCCGTCACGCTCATTGGGCCAGTTACCAGAGCAAGTACCAGCATGGTTTGAAGATAGAGCAGGGAGGCGGTCAGCAATGCCTTCCGTTCTGAAGACCTACCGCAGCAAAAAATGGCTGGCCACCGTTGGCAGCATAGAACAGTGCGTCCTGTGCGGCAGGTGGGGAACGCAGGTTGCTCACCGAAATGAGGGAAAGGGCATCGGTATTAAAACGGATGACTGTGCCAGTGCTGCACTTTGCATCTGTTGTCATGCTGAGATCGACAACGGCAAGAACCTGACCCGGGAAGAGCGCCGCCAGCTTATGGATCGCGCCATTATTCTTACCATCCAAAAATTATCCAGAGAGGGGAGGTTAACAGTGCGATGACGGAATATCACCTGAAACTGCCGTGGCCACCATCGTTAAACACCTACTGGCGACACGCACGACATCGGCACTACATCAGCGAGAAAGGCAAAGCATACCGACAAAGCATCATCCAGATAATTCAACAGCAACACCTCGATATCAACACTCCCGCAAGACTGAAAATTTCCATTATCGCCAACGCGCCAGACAAACGACGCCGTGACCTCGACAACCTGCAAAAGGCGGTTTTCGATGCGCTCACGCATGCGGGCTTCATGCTGGACGACGAGCAGATAGACGATTTCAGGATAAAACGCGGTCAGCAAGAGCGTGGAGGCAGTCTGGATATCGTCATCACTGAATTGGAGGTGGCATGAAATTCCTTCACGACATCCTCAACCTCTTCACGCACATCATCTCAACTATCCAGCCAAGGCATTATCAGTGCTGGGATGCCAGTCCTCGGAGGAAAGCCAAGTGAATTTGGAGTCGATACCGAAATACTTCTCACCGAAATCACCGAAACTTTCCGACGAATCCCCGGCAACACGAACAGACTCACTGTCGATAACTGATGTGATGGCCGCCATTGGCATGACACACCAGGAGGGAGGTATAGGGTTAGATTTATTCCTGGCTAAGATTGGCGTCAGCAGCCCGGATAAAGCGATTGAGGGATTGTTAGGCATTGCTAATGGTCTGGCGGGACGACGCAGGCCTATCTCAGAACTCGATGAAGATACTAAATCGAAGCTACTGCAAGTGCTTGCAACGTTTGCATATCAGGACTATGCGCTTAGTGCTGCGAGCGTTAAACCGTGTCCAGATTGCACTGATGGGTTTATCGATACGGAGGTGTTTACGACAAAATCCCATATGCCACAGAGAGAAAAGGAATTCGTGAAGATGTCTGTATTCATGGGAGTAAAGGATTTCATCCCATCAGCTTATGAAGTGCATCGCAATGTGCGTGAAGTGGTTCGCGTGCAATGCCCGACATGCTGCGGTAAAGCGGTCGTCAGCAATTCATGCCGATGCAAGGGAAGGGGGAAGGTAGTGGATGAGGTGGCGACAAAAGCTAACGGCGGCTTGCCTGTCTACAAAGAATGCCCGAAGTGCAAAGGGAATGGATACCGCAAAATGCCCTCTGAGAACGTCAGGCGAGCTGTGTGTTTGCAGGTGATGGATATACCGGAAACATCATGGAGGCGTCACTACAAGCCATTCTATGAGGCTATTGTGGGCGAATGCTTCAAGGAGGAATCAAAGGCATCTGCCGCACTACATAAAATTACTCGATAGGAGCACGATTGCTACGGATGGCGGCATTTTAAAAACTAACTATTGACAGTTTGGCGAAATTTTCCCATCATCATTCTAACAATGGGGTAATTGCATATTGTTGGTGGTGAGATAAACGAGGCGGCGCTCACCATTGAACCGCCAAGCGGGTATGTTCAGCCGATGGCTTGCTACTCCCGCCGCATAGGCTGAGAGGTCTTGTTAACGGATAATACTCCGTCAAACCGCCTGAAAGGGGCGGTGCCAATTCAGGCCCCAGCCTGACAGCTGGGGCTTTTTGCATCTGGAACTCTGGCGTAGATGGTTCGCGCGGATGCCTGAAGAGCATCAGGAAATAGTTCGATTCTATCGGGTTCCACCATATTCAAGGCTGGGCTAATTGCCCGGCTTTTTTATTTCTCCTTTTCAATAACACACAGCGCCATCCCTGCCGGGAGGTGAGGGTATGACACGAATGAGCACTCTCTACAGCAGGCTTTCATACGGAAGCGGGACGGGGCTAATAGGGCTGGGCGCATCAGCTAGAGCCTATGCAGCATGAGACGAGTGGAGCAGCGAACCCCACACCGAAATGCTGGAGGAATACTACAAAAATCAAATGACATCGGAGCACATTTTGAGCACAATGTAGCTACAAAAAGCTTGGAGTATGCTATGGCAAGCAGTAACGATGTTGTTCGCGCGCGGATTGACGGACATGTAAAAGAGGAAGCCACGAACGTGTTGGCAGGAATGGGCTTATCCGTTTCGGATGCGATTCGAATGCTGCTCACACGCATTGCAGCCGACAAGGCGCTTCCCTTCGATATCAATCGTGTGCAGGCTCAGCCCAGTATCAAGCAATGAGCCTCGGCCTGTAAAACTCAAAAAAACCAGGGCTAAGGTATATAGGCATGGATCGCATACAACAACTCAACTACGAAAAGGACTTCCGCATTGCCTTCCTGGAATCTAAGGGGGACGGATTTCAATGTTTGTTCGAGAAGCTGATGTCAAAAGCACATCCCAATAACTTTATCGCTTGCCGGCCCTGGGGCAATGTCGGGGATCGCAAGAACGACGGATATCTGCCTTCCGCGCGAATCCTTTTTCAGAGTTACGCCCCCAATGAATTAACCGCTGCCGAGGCCATAAAGAAGATCAACGAAGACTTCGAGGGGGCCCAAGAGCATTGGGAAGATTATTTCGATGAGTGGACGTTCGTGCACAACGCACCGGATGGGCGTCTGGGTCCACACATCGTTGAGGCCTTGGCCAAACTTGCGCAAGACAACCCACAGATCAAGATCGGGCACTGTGGCTACGAGGAAATGCTGGCGAAGTTCCGTCAGCTAAGCCTTCAGGATCTCGAGTCTTGGTTCGGCCCTTCGTTAACCATGGAAGCAAATGTCAATCTGGGCTTCAGCGATCTGGCCGCTGTTCTCACTCACATCAGCATCACGCCCGTGCCTACGGCGAGCGAGGTCACGGACGTCACGCGCGGAAAGATCGAAGCAAACCTTTTGTCTCAAGCTGTGGCAGACTTTTTGAAAATCGGTATGCAGAAGTCACCGCTCGTTGTGCAGTTCTTCAATAGCTGGAAAAACCCTACCTACGGTGAGCAGATCGCGCAGGCGTTCAAGAGCAAATACGTGGGACTGCGGGATGGAGTCCCTCAGCTCCATCCCGATGAAATATTCGGCCGCCTGGAATCGTGGGCCGGGGGCACGACGAATACCACGCCCTCGCACAAGGCGGCGGTGTTAGCCGTAATGGCATACCTGTTCGACGAGTGCGAAATTTTTGAAGACGCTCAAGCGGTAGGTACTGCATGATTCTGCCATCCAAACATCTGCCGCAGGATCGTGCGCTTCTCACTGTCGGTGCATGTGTATTGACATTCCTAGCACGCCCCAAGACTGTCTCCGCACTCTGGGAGGAATTGAACAGACACGACACAGGCTTGACCGCAACGCCTCGGCGAATCACATACGACTGGTTTTTGCTCTCCCTTGATCTGTTATACGCACTTGGAACTATCGAACTTGAAAGCGGCCTTGTGGCCCGGAGGACAGCGTGATTCATCACATTTTCTGCACGCTGCCTAGCTTCAAAGATCTTGGCGATCTGAAGCCCGGCCTGAATATGCTGCTCGCCCAAAAAACAAATGGGGCAACCACCAAGCAAACGCGAAATCGTGCCGGCAAAACCAGTTTCGTTGAGTTGGTGCATTTTCTGCTCGGTGCCGATGCCGGTAAAGAGTCGATTTTCCGCACCGCAGATCTGGCCGAACACACCTTCAGCATGGACTTCGATCTGAAGTTGGAACGAACAGTCGTCGAGCGCAGTGGTGGCTCCAAAGCTAAAATCTTTGTAACGGTGCCGCCCTCACGTAACGTCAAGCTCTCTGCCACCGAGTGGTGCGCGTTCCTCGGCGAACAAATGTTTGGCCTCAGCAGCCTCGAAGCTGCGGGCAGCAAGCCACCTTCGTTTCGTTCGCTGTTTGCCTACTTTGTACGCCGACAGGCGAGCGGTGCCTTTATGACGCCAGAAAAGCAGGCTACTATGCAGGGAACTGGCGACATGCAGATGGCGCTGATGTTCCTACTCGGACTGGATTGGCAGATTGCCCGAGATTGGCAAGCTGTACGCGATCGAGAAAAGACCCTCAAAGAACTGAAGAAGGCGGCTAGCAACGGTGTGTTTGGTTCTATGATCGGCAAAGCCGCTGACTTGCGCACAGAGCTCACCATCCAAGAAGCTCGCCTCAAGAAGCTTCACGAAGAAGTTGAGACTTTTCATGTTTTGCCGGAGTACCGGCAACTGGAAGTCGAGAGCGCAACGCTTACCCGCCAGCTCAACGACTTGGCCAACGCCAACACCATCGACTTCTCGGCTATTCGTGATCTGGAAAGCGCTCTCGCCTCCGAGGTTACGCCGGACCATGAGGACCTTCAAGCTGTCTATCAAGAGGCAGGTATCGTGCTTCCCGGTTTGGTTAAACGTCACTATGAAGACGTTAAGAGCTTTCACGAATCGGTAGTGCGCAATCGCAAGGACTATCTGTCCAGCGAGCTTGAAGCTGCCAAGCTACGCATCGAGTTACGTGACAGTAAGAAAGCGCAGCTCGACCAACGGCGCAGCGAAATCCTTGGCATTCTCAAGAGCCATGGTGCGCTCGAACAGTTCCTCAAGCTGCAGGGAGAATTAGGGCGCCTGGAGTCCGAAGTGGAATCGCTGCGGCAATGCTTTGAGGCTGCCGAGCAACTCGAAGGCACCAAGAACGAGTTAGATATTGAACGCAATCGCCTCACGATCCGCCTGCGGCGTGATTTCGCCGAGCAGAAGGATCGACTGGCGGAAGCCATTGTTGCCTTCGAGGAAATCTCGCAACGCCTCTATGAGTCAGCCGGCAGCATGACGATCGATGAAACCTCCAACGGACCTATCTTCAAGTTTCCGATGCAGGGACAGCGCAGCAAGGGCATCAAGAACATGCAGATTTTCTGCTTTGATATGATGCTTATGCGCTTATGCGCCAAGCGGCAGGTAGGGCCAGGATTCCTGATTCATGACAGCCATCTATTTGACGGCGTTGACGGGCGCCAAGTTATCAGCGCCTTGCGTCTTGGCTCAGAGATCGCCCAAGAGCTTAACTTCCAATACATCGTGACAATGAACGAAGACGACGCCTTTAAGGAAACAATAGATGGCTTCGATCTCAACGAATATGTACTACCCAAACGCTTGACCGATGCTACAGAAGATGGCGGGCTTTTTGGCCTCAGATTTGGATAAACATCCGATTTATGGGTCGTGTATTCAATGTGTTGATTGCAGTGTAAAATATCCGGTTTTGGATGTGGAATACAGTGGCTAGGTTCCGCTCGCGTGGCGGGAGAGAGGCTGGTTTCGCTGGTGGTGTCGGTTGTGGTTTCGGATCCCTTGCGGTTTTATTGGATTAGCAAGATCTGCCGTAAACCCTCGCCCGATAGGGCGGGGAGCAGTCACCTCATTTGATTTCCTTACATCGGGTTGTGGTTATCCAGAGGATACCATAACAAGCAGTATTTCCTGGCGGTTGTGGTGACAGCAGGGAACACGCGCCGGGCGTGAGAAGTACCCGTCAAACCTTTCAGGCTGCGCTTATGCGTGGCTTTTTAATTTCCCCTTTCAATAAGATATCGCCATCCCTGCCGGGAGGTGAGGGTATGACACGAATGAGCACTCTCTACAGCAGGCTTTCATACGGAAGCGGGACGGGCTTAATGGGCCTTGGCGCATCTGCCAGAGCCTACGCCGCATCAACCAAAGAGAGCGTCCTGCTGCTTGCAGATAAGGTTGCCGGGTTAAGCCTTGGTGACTGGGCAATTATTGTCGGTATGGTCTGCACTATCGGCACTTTTGTAATCAACTGGTACTAC
>NZ_JAHWCO010000562.1:0-7945 GCF_020054415.1 Candidatus Symbiopectobacterium sp.
CAGCGAAACGACGGATCCTCGCAACGTAAAATCATGCAGTTAGGCCTCATGAGAAAAGTGTACACCTGAGATGACAAGCATTTTCAACCAAAACTGGCATGGAAAAACAGCATGATTACCTATTATTCAACAAAGCCGTCGCAGAAAACAAAAAGACAGGGCACGAGGCCCTGTCTTTTTCGTTATCAGACTGCGTAATGCAGTGGTGATAAAACGAAATTAAAACTGATAAGTTACACCAATAGCAACTTTGTCGTCGTCATTAACGCCGTAAACGCTAGTGTCTTTGATCAGGTTGATGTCGTATTCACTGTATACGGAGAAGTTTTTGTTGAATGCGTAAGTTGCACCAACGCTCACGTGTTTAGTGATGTAATCATTACGACTATTGGTGTTGTCTTGAGCTTTAGCCTGAACATAACCCAGAGACGGGGTCAAACCGAAGTCGAAGTTGTATTGTGCAACAGCTTCGAAGATCTTGGTTTTGTCTGCAAAATCAGTGTTAGGTGTGCCTGTTCTGCTACCGTCAACATAGCTTGCATTACGCAGTTCAGAATAGATGGCTGCAACATAGATGTTGTTAGCATCATATTTCAGACCAGTACCCCAAGCTTCTGCTTTTTTGCCCTGGCCAGTCAGATCACCACCAACAGCATAGTTATGCTCGTTGGTACGATTGATTGCAGCGTAGTTAGCAACAACGCCTACACCCACTGGAGATACGTATTCCAGAGAAGTACCCCAGCCGTCACCGTTCTGGCGAGACAATTTGCGACCATTGCCTTTGTTCAGAGTACCAGAGTTGCTAGAGCCTTGGTATTGCAAGCCGAAGTTCAAGCCGTCAACCAGACCAAAGAAATCTTTGTTACGGTAGGTCAGAACGCCAGTAGAACGGCCAGTCAGGAAGTTATCAGCTCTAGACTGGTCACCGCACCACTCAGGCAGCACATCAGTGTAAGCGAGGGAGTCATATGCGATACTCATGTTACGACCGTAGTCGATAGTACCGAAATCAGTGATTTTCAGACCAGCAAAAGCATAACGTGTTTTAACATATTTACCTGAGTTGTAAGTACCTTCGGTATTATTAGCAGCAAATTCAGCTTCGTAACGACCGTAGCCCGTTACATCGCTGTTGATATGCGTTTCGCCTTTGAAACCCAGACGAGCATAGGATTTGTCACCATTTTCGTCGTGGTTGTCAGAGAAAAGATGCTTAGCAGTTACTTTACCGTACAGGTCCAGTTTGTTGCCGTCTTTGTTGTAAACTTCTGCTGCGTTTACTGCGCCAGCAGCTAACAAAGCCGGGATTACTATTGCAAGAATATTGCGTTTCATCATTATTACCCTCATTGGTGTTTTAAGACCCCCGCCGCTGCCATTAACAATTCTCGAAAAAAGTAATAAAACTCTTACGGAACTATCACTGGAAGTTTGGTGTACTCCTGTGTCTGAATGCAATGTTCCATTCACTCGCCCGTTAATCTACCCTTAAAATGATACTAAGTTCGTAATAAAGTAACAAAAAGAAAGATTAAATTTTAAATTGTAAATTTTAGGGAACTTTGTGAGCCTTATATGAAAGAAAAAAAAGGCCGCGAATATTTCGCGGCCTTTTTTCTAGTTATTTGTTTTACTTATGTTTAATGCGTATTTAGAAACTGGCGTTACGTGGAGTACGTGGGAAAGGGATCACATCGCGAACATTTTGTACACCGGTAACATAGGCAATCAGACGTTCAAATCCGAGGCCAAAACCGGAGTGCGGAATGGTGCCGTAGCGACGCAGATCGCGATACCACCAGTAATCTTCTTTATTAAGCCCCATTTCTTCCAGACGGCTGTCCAACTGCGCCAGACGCTCTTCACGCTGAGAACCACCGATGATTTCACCGATGCCCGGTGCCAATACGTCCATGGCTGCGACGGTTTTGCCGTCTTCATTCATACGCATATAGAAAGCTTTGATGTCTTTCGGGTAGTTTTTTACCACCACCGGCGCTTTGAAGTGCTGCTCTGCCAAATAACGCTCATGCTCAGAGGCAAGATCTACGCCCCAGAACACCGGATTTTCGAAGGTATGTCCACAATTAAGCAGGATCTCAATCGCATCGGTGTAATCCACCTGGGCAAAATCTGCACTGACGAAGTTTTCCAGACGGCTGATCGCTTCTTTATCTACACGCTCAGCAAAAAACGCTATGTCATCGGCGCGCTCTTCGAGCACGGCTTTGAACACGTATTTCAACAGGCTTTCTGCCAGCGCTGCGGCATAGTCCAGAGTCGCAAAGGCCACCTCCGGCTCGATCATCCAGAATTCCGCCAGATGGCGGCTGGTATTAGAGTTTTCGGCACGGAACGTGGGGCCAAAGGTGTACACATTGGAAAGCGCACAAGCGTAGGTTTCACCGTTCAATTGGCCTGAAACGGTCAAGAAAGCCTCTTTGCCGAAGAAATCTTCACTGAAATCCACTTTGCCCGCATCGGTACGCGGCAAGTTTTCCAGATCCAGCGTGGAAACGCGGAACATCTCACCGGCACCTTCGGTATCCGACGCAGTGATAAGCGGCGTAGAGATCCAAAAATAACCGTTCTCATGGAAGAAGCGGTGAATGGCTTGGGCCAGCGTATGACGCACGCGTGCTACGGCACCGATCAGGTTAGTGCGCGGGCGCAGGTGCGCGACTTCACGCAGGTACTCAATGCTGTGACGTTTTGCCGCCATCGGGTAGGTGTCTGGATCGTCCACCCAGCCCACCACTTCAACGGCGGTGGCTTGAATTTCGAAAGACTGACCTTCACCCGGCGACGCAACCACGGTACCCGTGACGATCACAGAGCAGCCGGTGGTCAATTTCAGAACGTCATTCTGGTAATTGGGAAGATTATTATTTACGATCGCCTGTAACGGATTAAAGCAGGAACCGTCATAGACGGCGATAAAGGAGATACCGGCTTTAGAATCTCTCCGGGTACGTACCCAGCCGCGCACGGTGACTTCACTGTCAACGGCGACACGGCCTTGCAGTACGTCGACTACAGGCACTACGCTCATAAAATTCTCTCTTCTCAATGAATGATATTTAACGGGTCAACCCCTAAGGGTGATTTGCTATGCTACTTGCCGTCTGGCAGGACACAAGCAGAAATCACCGGAATGCGTCAAGTTTTGCGCATTCCGGTAACGTTGGGTTAAATACTGAGCAGTCGAGGAGACTAACTGGCTTTTCTGATACGCGGCAGATCGAAGGCTTTGCGCAGTGCGGAAATAAATGCGGCGTCATGGCAGATGGTTTTGCCGGGGCTGTCGGAGAGTTTCGCCACCGGGCGACCGTTACACTCCACCAGTTTGATGACGATATTCAGAGGTGTAACGCCTGGAATATCGCAGGTCAACCGTGTGCCGATGCCAAACACCAGATTGATACGCTGAGAAAAATGGCGATAAAGCGTAAGCGCTTTTTCCAGATGCAGGTTATCGGAGAACACCAGCGTCTTACTCATGGGGTCAATGCCTAAGCGTTGATAATGCGCGATGGCCTTTTCGCCCCAATAGATCGGATCTCCGGAATCATGACGCAGACCCTGATAGGCATTAGCGAAATCGAGATCGAAATCGCGCAGGAACGCATCCATGGTAATGCAATCCGTCAGCGCGATACCAAGCTGATCGGGGTATTCCACCAACCAGGCGTGCAGTGCGGCACGTTGGCTGTTCGCTAATGTTGCGCCGAGTTGCTGGTGCGCCTGGAACCATTCATGCGCTTGTGTTCCCACGGGTGTCAGCCCCAGGCGGCGCGCCAGGTCGTAGTTGCTGGTGCCAATCAAATACGGGAATTCTTGCTGTAATACGCTCACGATCTCGTGTTGCACATTGCGGGAAAAACGACGCCGGGTGCCAAAATCCATCAGTTTGAAATGGCTCAGGTCGATACCCTGACTGCGTTCACGGAACTGCGCCAGCGTGCGGCGCAACTGCGCCACGGCGCTAACGTCCGGTGTGCGCGAGCGGTGCACCACTTCACTGATCACCGCCAGCAAGGGAACTTCCCATAAAATCACTTCGCGCCACGGGCCGCGAATGCGAATATCCAGTTTGCAGTGATGGTTGCTCACGGTAACTTGCTGCGGGTTAAAGCGGAAATGGCGTAGCCACTGTAAATAATCTGCGGTAAAAAAAGGCAGCGTAGAGAGGTAAGCGAACTCATCGTCGCTGAGTGACAGTTGGCTCATCAGCGCAATCTGCGCGGTGATAGCCTCTGCATGACTCCCTAACAGCTCATCGCCGCGGCAGCGGAATTCCGCTGTAACGTCCACATCATAATAATGATGAAACACCGCTTGCTGCATATGAAGCTTGTACGCATCCGTATCCAGCAATGAGTTCAAAATCGGGGAAGGGTGTAAAGTCATAATGCGTTACAGCATCCTCGTCAGGCGCGTTTCTACTATCAAAATCATCAGCAACGTTCGGTGAGTATACCTTGATTCACGCTGCATTGTCGCTATCACCAGATAACATCATAATTTGACCAGAAAAGAGAGGGACTTTCGTGCTCTGGCACGGATATTATTCTCATTCACTTAGCGCCTATTCTATTAGGGCTATTTTACTTGCCATTTTGGTCTTGGGCAGTGCTCGAAATCCCAACATACTCCGTGTACGCTCCTGTTTCTGCACGCTGTCCGTGACCAAACTTGCTGCGCCAATTACGCCTACTGGAATAGGCTCTTAATGATGGCAACATCGTTGTAACAGGCATAAACTGAACTGTCAAAGCAAAGAGTGAGGTGTAAACATCCTATGAATCAACAGCCGCAAGTAAAATACCGTCATGATTACCGTGCGCCGGACTATACCATCAGCGATATCGCGCTTGATTTTGTTCTGGATGCACAGAAAACGCACGTCACGGCAGTGAGCCAGGTGGTTCGGCAGGGAGAGGCGGGGGCGCCGTTAAAACTGGACGGTGAAGGGCTGACGCTGTTAAGCCTGACAGTGGATGGTCAAGCTTGGCCGCACTATCAGGTTGAGGATGATGGCGTGGTGTTAACGCACCTGCCTGCCGCTTTCACGCTCAGCATCGTCACAGAGATCAACCCCGCCGCCAACAGTGCGCTGGAGGGGTTATACCAATCTGGTGCTGCGCTTTGCACCCAGTGTGAAGCGGAAGGGTTCCGCAACATCACCTATTATCTGGATCGCCCCGATGTACTGGCGCGCTTTACCACGCGTATCACCGCCGATCCGGTTCGCTATCCTTATTTACTTTCCAACGGCAATCGCATCGCACAGGGCACCCTGGATGATGGTCGACACTGGGTTGAGTGGCAGGATCCGTTCCCGAAACCGTGCTATCTGTTTGCACTGGTGGCGGGGGACTTCGATGTGCTTAGCGAAAGTTTTACCACCCGTTCCGGGCGCGAAGTGGCCCTAGAACTGTATGTTGATCGCGGCAATCTCGATCGCGCGGGCTGGGTGATGACCTCGCTGCAAAATGCCATGAAGTGGGATGAAACCCGTTTCGGTCTGGAGTATGACCTCGACATCTATATGATCGTCGCGGTGGAATTCTTTAATATGGGCGCAATGGAAAATAAAGGGCTCAACGTCTTTAACTCCAAATACGTACTTGCCAAGGCAGAAACCGCTACCGATAAAGATTATCTGAACATTGAAGCGGTGATCGGCCATGAATATTTTCACAACTGGACTGGTAACCGCATTACCTGCCGTGACTGGTTTCAGCTCAGCTTAAAAGAAGGACTGACGGTGTTTCGCGATCAAGAGTTCAGCTCAGATCTGGGATCGCGCCCGGTAAACCGCATTGACAACGTGCGTGTGATGCGCGGTGCGCAGTTTGCCGAAGACGCCAGCCCGATGTCGCATCCGATCCGCCCAGATCAGGTCATTGAAATTAATAACTTCTACACCCTGACAGTGTACGAGAAGGGTTCGGAAGTGATCCGCATGCTGCATACGTTGCTGGGTGAGGATAAATTTCAGGCGGGCATGCGGCTTTATGTGGAGCGTCATGACGGGAGTGCGGCCACCTGTGATGATTTTGTGCAGGCGATGGAAGATGCCTCGGGAGTGGATCTGACACAGTTTCGTCGTTGGTACAGCCAGTCGGGTACGCCGGTGGTGACGGTGCGCGATGATTATAATGCTGCAACGCAGCAATATCTGCTGTCGATCAGCCAAAAAACGCCCGTAGGCGCGGATGGTCAGGAAAAACGCCCGCTGCATATTCCGCTGGATATTGAACTGTACGATCAGCAGGGCAACGTGATTCCGTTGCAATATGCAGGTCAGACGATCGATTCGGTATTAAACCTGACCGAAGCAGAACAGACGTTTGTGTTTGATAATGTGCCGAGTCAGCCGATCCCCTCTTTATTAAGGGAGTTCTCTGCGCCGGTTAAACTCAACTATGCCTGGAGCGATGCGCAACTGACCTTCCTGATGCGTCACGTACGCAATGATTTCTCGCGCTGGGATGCGGCGCAAAGCCTGCTGGCAAACCATATTCGTCTCAACGTGGCGCGCTATCAGCAACACCAACCGCTCTCGCTGCCACTGCATCTGGCCGATGCGTTTCGTGGGATATTGTTGGATCCTGTGCTGGATCCGATGTTGGCGGCACAAATTCTGACGCTGCCCAGCGAAAACGAAATCGCGGAGCTGTTTGAGATTATCGACCCGCTAGCCATTGCGGCAGTGCGCGAAGCGATGGTTCGAACATTGGCGACAGAGCTGGCTGATGAGTGGCTCGCGGTGTATCGCGTTAACGCCACCGCAGAGTACCGCATCGAACATGCTGATATTGGTAAACGTGCCCTGCGCGACACCTGCCTCTATTATCTTGCGTTTGGTGAAGTGGCGCATGCTGATGCGCTGGTAAACGCACAGTATCAGCAGGCGGATAACATGACGGATGCGTTGGCGGCGCTCTCCAGTGCAGTCAGTGCGCAACTGCCGATACGCGATATGTTGATGGCGCAGTTTGACGATCGCTGGCACACCGATGGCCTAGTGATGGACAAGTGGTTTACCTTGCAAGCTACCAGTCCGGCCAGTGACGTGTTGTCTCGGGTGCGAGCGTTACTGAACCATCATTCATTCAGCTTGAATAACCCCAACCGACTGCGTGCGCTGGTTGGCGCGTTTGCCAGTGCCAACCCGGCCGCGTTTCATGCCGCGGATGGAGAGGGCTACCGTTTCCTGACCGAGATCCTCAGCGATCTCAATACCCGCAATCCGCAGGTCGCTGCTCGGTTGATTGAGCCACTGATCAGGTTGAAACGCTATGATGAATCGCGTCAGGCGTTAATGCGTCAGTCACTGGAGCAATTGAAAACGCTGGATAACCTCTCTGGCGATCTGTTTGAGAAAATCAGTAAAGCGCTGCAAGGCTAATCCCCCTCAAGGTTCCCGCGTCAGGCGGGAACCTCAAACTGGCTTTGTTGAATAAATTAGAACTTGTAACGACTGCGCCCCATACGGGTCGATTGTTACGTGATGCGAATACTGTTCGGCATTCCTAATAGCGTGATCAGGTTAAGCGCTTTGACCATGGCCATGGCTTCACCCACCTGAGCATCGTAGTCTCTCAGACTTAGATGACCACCCAGAAGCCTTTTGAACCGGAACATGGCCGTATCAGCCACTGAGCGCCGGTGATAGCCCACTTTCTTTTTCCAGATATCGTTACTACCGCTAATGCGCTGATTTGCAACAGCGTGGTTACGCTCGTGGTAGCGATCTGGCCAATATTGCGCCCCCCCTTCGTGGCACGATAAGCGGCCTTATTTTCTTCCTCAGCAGAGCATCATAGCAGTAAACTGTATCGCAAGCGCCGTCAGCCGATGCCTCTCTGATTTTCCGGTGGGTCTGGTCTATCAGCGCCGGTAGAGCTTGGGCATCATTCGTACCACTGAGCGA
>NZ_JAHWCO010000179.1:0-2145 GCF_020054415.1 Candidatus Symbiopectobacterium sp.
GCGATTGAGCCGTTGCAATCGGTTACGCAGCGTCAGATGTGTACGCTCAATACGCTGTGTATACAGCTTGCTAACAATGTGTTTTACTTTTGGAAGTTCGTCGTTGTAAGCCCTGTAGCCATCCGTGTTTGCATGACTGACGACGGTAACGCTGATGGCCAATTTTGCCATAACCGTGTTTTTTCACAGGAGATTTCTGTTCACAAAACGGGCATCTTACATCAACTTTAGCCACTGTATTCCACATCCAAAACCGGACATTTCACACTGCAATCAACATATTGAATACACGACCGATTTTTTAGTTGATCGCATTTTTTTACCTCCCCTCTGTTAACCGCTTTTTTGTGCACTAATTTGCACTTTCTTTTGTTATATAACAAAAACTTATGACAAATTTTTATCATTTTTTATGTGAGCGTAAGTGCCTATCTCATTGGTTTTTAAGCATATAAAACCTTAAAAAAAGCTTGCTTGAATATCCACCAGCAGTGCTATAGTCGAAGCGGCACAACATCATTCAACCGCGATCCCACAGGCTTTTAACGTGCATAACTTTCACCGTTTTCACTCTGCCAGGCACTTTGCTGCGCATGAAAGGGTGCGAGATAAAAAAGCACAGTCCACCGGACGCTTTTTCTTTTTTGCAGGAGTTGGTAATGACTCAATTAGTCTCTCTGGAAAGTTTTCTCAATCAGGTTCAGCAGCGCGACCCGCATCAGCCGGAGTTTTCTCAGGCGGTCAGGGAAGTTTTCTCTACCCTGTGGACGTTTCTGGAACAGAATCCGCTCTATGCAGAGCAAAGCCTGCTGGAACGTCTGGTCGAGCCAGAGCGTGTTATCCAGTTTCGCGTTGCCTGGACGGATGACAAAGGTCAGGTGCAGGTCAACCGCGCTTGGCGCGTGCAGTTCAGTTCCGCCATTGGTCCGTATAAAGGCGGGATGCGTTTCCACCCTTCGGTGAACCTCTCCATTCTCAAATTCCTCGGTTTCGAGCAAACATTTAAAAACTCGCTGACCACGCTGCCAATGGGCGGTGGTAAAGGCGGTTCCGATTTCGATCCCAAAGGTAAAAGCCATGGTGAAGTGATGCGCTTCTGTCAGGCGCTGATCGCGGAACTGTATCGCCATCTGGGGCCGGATACTGACGTACCTGCCGGAGACATCGGTGTGGGCGGTCGTGAAGTGGGCTTTATGACTGGGATGATGAAAAAGCTGACCAACAACACCGCGTGTGTGTTTACCGGTAAAGGACTCTCTTTTGGCGGCAGTCTGATTCGCCAGGAAGCGACAGGGTATGGGCTAGTCTACTTCACGCACGCGATGCTGGAGCGTCACGGCCTTGGGTTTGAGGGCATGCGTGTTGCAGTCTCCGGGTCCGGTAACGTGGCGCAGCATGCCATTGAAAAAGCGTTGTCTCTGGGTGCTCGTGTGATTACCGCTTCGGACTCCAACGGCACGGTCGTGGATGATGCGGGCTTCACGCCGGAGAAACTGGCGCTGCTGGCGGATATCAAAAACCAACGTTATGGCCGTGTGGAGGATTACGCGTACGAAGCAGGTCTTACATACCTGCCGGGCCAAACGCCGTGGAACGTGCCCGTGGACATCGCACTGCCGTGCGCCACGCAGAATGAGCTGGACCTGACCAGTGCCAAGACGCTGATTGCTAACGGGGTGAAAGCCGTGGCGGAAGGTGCCAATATGCCGACCACGATAGAAGCGACGGATGCCTTCCTGGAAGCCAATGTACTGTTTGCGCCGGGCAAAGCGGCAAACGCCGGTGGTGTCGCAACCTCTGGGCTGGAAATGGCACAGAATGCGGCGCGCATGGGCTGGAAAGCGGAGAAAGTGGATGCGCGTTTGCACCACATCATGCTGGATATCCACCATGCGTGCGTAGATTTCGGCGGCGAAGGTCAATACACCAACTACGTGCGCGGAGCGAACATCGCGGGCTTTGTGAAAGTGGCAGATGCGATGCTGGCACAGGGCGTAGTGTGACGATATGTACTAGCTCAGACCTGATCTGACAGTTACCGATTATTTATACAGGTGTCTGTCAGATTACATCTGGTTCAGATTCTTTTCTGCCCAGATCCGTTTTCCATCGAGTAAAGTGGCCATCGGCGTACGCCCGCAGCAC
>NZ_JAHWCO010000057.1:0-3195 GCF_020054415.1 Candidatus Symbiopectobacterium sp.
ATGCGCGAGCTTCTGAACGGGCATTACATCACCCACAGCAAGAATATCCTGATAACAGGGCCAACTGGCAGCGGCAAAGGCTGGGTAGGTTGTGCGCTGGGCGAGCAGGCGTGCCGCCAAAAGAGAAGTGTCCAATACTGGCGTATGGGTCGGCTGCTGGATCAGCTTGAGCAGTGGAGACTGGACGGAATCTGGCTTAAGAAACTGAAACAGCTTCAAAAAATATAGCTTCTTATCTTGAACGACCTCGGTCTTGAAGTTATCACAACGCTGCAATGCAATGACCTGCTGGAAATAACGGAAGACCGATATGGGCAAACCAGTACGATCCTGATCAGCAAGTTGCCAGTGGAGCAATGGTACGGGGTGATGAAAAACCCTATGGCGGCCGATGCCTTCCTGGATCGGCTGATCCACAACGCCCACAGACTGGAGCTTAAGGGAGAATCGTTAAGGAAAAATAGCCCGGTAGTGGAAAGCGCAGAAGAAACACGCTAACACGATAAAAAAGTTAGGTTCCCGTATGATCGATACGATGCGAAAACGTGATCGACCTTAGATGCGAATCGATGATCGATCGCATGCGAATATGCACCCCAACGGCAGCCTTCGTGGTGATTCTTTACCCGGTTTCACAGCGGTTTGGCCTCTCAGGCTTGCTGATGGCAACACTGATTTCCGGGGTATTTTTGGTGTTGATGGGCGTCTGCCGCTTTGGACGCCTGATTGAGTATATCCAGCTGTCAGTGACTCTGGGGTTTACCTCGGGCATCGGTATCACCATTGCCACCATGCATATTAAGGATCTGTTTGGTCTGCACCTGACCACCGTGCCGGAGCACTATATCGAAAAGGCGATGGCGCTGGAACAAGCACTCCCAACGCTGACGATGGCGGACACACTCATTGGCCTGACTACGCTGGCAGTGCTGGTTTTTTGGCCCAAACCGGGCATCCGCTTGCCGGGCCATCTGCCTGCGCTGCTGGCAGGCGTTGCTGTTATGGGTATCATGTCGCTGATGGGCCATGATGTCGCCACCATCGGCTCCCGCTTTAGCTATATGCTGGCTGATGGCTCGCAGGGTCAGGGCATTCCGCCTATTCTGCCGCAGTGGGTGCTACCGTGGAACGTGTCCGCAGCCGGTGAACCGGCGATGACGCTCAACTGACAGAGCATTTCTGCCCTGCTCCCTGCGGCATTTTCCATGGCGATGCTTGGCGCTATCGAATCGCTGCTGTGCGCGGTGGTGCTGGACGGTATGACCGGTAAAAAACACAACTCCAATGCCGAATTGATGGGACAATGCTTCGGTAATCTGGTCGCGCCGTTCTTTGGCGGCATCACCGCCACCGCTGCTATCGCGCGCTCCGCCGCAAACGTGCGCGCCGGTGCTACGTCCCCCATTTCGGCGGTGGTGCACGCGCTGTCGGTGCTGGCCCCCTGGCTCTCTTATCTGCCATTGGCCGCCATGGCGGCGCTGCTGCTGATCGTCGCCTGGAACATGAGCGAAGCCCATAAAGTGGTGGATTTGCTGCGTCATGGCCCCAAAGATGACATCATTGTCATGCTGCTTTGCATGTCCCTGACCGTGCTGTTTGATATGGTGATTGCGATTACGCTGGGGATTGTGTTGGCGTCGCTGCTGTTTATGCGCCGCATCGCCCAAATGACCCTGCTTAGCGAACGCCCTGAAACCTCATCGCCGACGCGACTGGTACTGCGGGTGAACGGCCCACTATTTTTCTCCGCTGCGGAACGCATTTTTAACGACATTCTGCAACGTAGCGAGAATTATCAGACCATCATTCTGCAATGGGATGCGGTGCCGATTCTGGATGCGGGAGGACTGGATGCGTTCTTGCGTTTCAGCGATGCATTACCCGCTGACAAGCAGCTATTAATAACCGATATTCCGTTCCAGCCGCTGAAAACGTTGGCGCACGCCAATGTGCATCCCATCGCGGGACGCAGCACGTTTTATCCCACGCTGGCGCAAGCGTTGGAAGCAACGCAGTCTATCGATTAATCTGATCACCCATCGGGCTGCGCAAGCGGCCTAGACCGGTGTAATCTGGACTCTCAGGCATTCATTGCGCTGCGACACCGTCGTTGACGCCGCGCAGGCTTCGCGGATCGTCACCAACTGTTGCGACGTCAGCGGATACGGCAACACAATATTCAGTGCTGTCAGTTTCTGCTGCTGCGCCAGCGCAATCAGTCGCGTCAGGTTGGTTTCATCGTTGACCTGCGTGGAAAGCACCTGCATTGCCAGCATTTTCATTTGCTCTTGCGGAGCGACCTGACGGGTCGACGCAGATTTAGTCACCATGCCGATAATCGGCAACACGCCATACATGGCATCAATAAAACGCCAGTTTTTATTACACAGCGCTGCTAAATACTCAGCGTAATCAATACGTAACGCCTCATTGTAACACCCAGACTCTGGGTTATCTCCCACGTCCTTCTCTCCTGTTCGCCAGTGGGTTCATCGCGTCACTTGTACGTCAATCACCTTTCATCAAGCGTCGATAATACATCTGCCCTGTTTTACCAGGCTCACGGGTTACCCCTCTATATTGTCACGAGCGTGAGTGATTTGATAGCGCGAGCACGTTATCAAGTTCACGATATTGCAATGAAATCCGGTAGCTGCACGATATATTATTGCTGGCGCCGCTAATGTGTGGGCGCTATGCTAACGCAAGACGAAAACGGTTTACCACACGGCAGGCTGACGATAGAGAATAATAGCTACGGTGACTATGCATAAGATTGCCTTTGTGGAAGATGACCCTGAAGTGGGCAAACTGATTGCGGCTTATCTGGGAAAACATGACATAGATGTTCGTCTGGAACCGCGCGGCGATAAAGCGCTCGACTTCATCGCGCAGCAAAACCCCGATCTTGTGCTGTTGGATGTGATGCTGCCGGGCGAAGATGGCATGACCATCTGCCGCGAGTTGCGCCCGTTGTACAGTGGCCCGATCGTGCTACTGACCTCGCTTGACAGCGACATGAATCACATATTGGCGCTGGAAATGGGCGCAGATGATATGTACTAGCTCAGACCTGATCTGACAGTTACCGATTATTTATACAGGTGTCTGTCAGATTACATCTGGTTCAGATTCTTTTCTGCCCAGATCCGTTTTCCATCGAGTAAAGTGGCCATCGGCGTACGCCCGCAGCAC
>NZ_JAHWCO010000325.1:0-1505 GCF_020054415.1 Candidatus Symbiopectobacterium sp.
GCCACTTTTGCCATAACCGTGTTTTTTCACAGGAGATGTCTGTTCACAAAACGGGCATCTTACATCAACTTTAGCCACTGTATTCCACATCCAAAACCGGACATTTCACACTGCAATCAACATATTGAATACACGACCAAAACGTTGTATCCATGCTGCAGCGCAGCTTGTCGCGTCTATGGTCAAGGGCAATCGTGCAAGGGGTAAATAGTGCCATCGCTTGCCAGCAGGTAGATGTCGCAATGATAGCGGGCGAAACAAAAGCCGGTATGGAATACCTTGAGCCTTACGCCTTCACCTCTACCGCACATTCCGGTGCGGAAGGGGTTGCGCTATTCCTCTCAGGTGATCGCTCTCACGGCATCGTAATTAACGTTGCAGACCGTCGCCATCGACTTAAAGGCCTCCAACGTGGTGAGGTGGCGATCTATACCGATGAAGGTGATAGCATTGTGCTCAAGCGCGGTAGATTGATAGAGGAAACCACAGAACCCTTTGTTATCAATGCAAAAAAATAAGGTGGTACTCAACACTCAACAAGTGGAAACGCCCGGAAAGATCACCGCCGGGCAATCTATCGCTTCACACGCTGAAATACAGGACAAATCCGGCTCCATGAGTACCGTGCGGGCACAGTACAACAACCATAGAGGCGACAGTGGCGGAATGACGGGAACGCCTAATCAGGAAATGACATAAGATGCTGATGGTGAACGACAGGCACTATTCCTACCAGGGTAGCGACCGATTAACCCGTGCCGTGATTATCTCGTTATTCACCTAGTGACGGGCTGA
Organism: Candidatus Symbiopectobacterium sp.; assembly: GCF_020054415.1. Taxonomy (NCBI): domain Bacteria; kingdom Pseudomonadati; phylum Pseudomonadota; class Gammaproteobacteria; order Enterobacterales; family Enterobacteriaceae; genus Symbiopectobacterium; species Candidatus Symbiopectobacterium sp. Next base: position 796 of record NZ_JAHWCO010000325.1, read on the forward strand.
ACAGGATGACGACACGGATACCCCGATGGGATGGTGGGGTGATACGTGGCCGACGGTACAAAATGACCGGATTGGCTCTCGATTGCATCTGCTGAAATGCACAACATTAACCTATCAGACGGCGCAAAAAGCGAAGGAATATATCGCTCAGGCGCTCAAGTGGATGACGGAGGACGGTGTAGCGCTTCGTGTTGATATTGAGGTAGTGCGCTTAGGTACCGATAGATTAAGCGCAACCGTCATCCTGACCTTACCTGACCATAACATAAAAACGATGACCCTCAACAACCTGTGGAGCGTGATCCATGCAAACTAGCTGTTTTTCGCGCCCGACCCTACCACAACTGATAGACACCCTTCGCGGTGATTTGTTGACACGATTTAACGAGGACGGTGTGTTACGCCGTCTGGATACAGAGGTGTACGCCAGAGGCTTTGTTGAATAAATCAGAACTTGTAACGACTGAGCCCCATACGGGTCGATTGTTACGTGATGCGAATACTGTTCGGCATTCCTAATAGCGTGATCCGGTTAAGCGCTTTGACCATGACCATGACCATGACCATGGCCATGGCTTCACCCACCTGAGCATCGTAGTCTCTCAGACTTAGATGACCACCCAGAAGCCTTTTGAACCGGAACATGGCCGTTTCAGCCACCGAGCGCCGGTGATAGACCACTTTCTTTTTCCAGATATCGTTACTACCGC
>NZ_JAHWCO010000234.1:0-3496 GCF_020054415.1 Candidatus Symbiopectobacterium sp.
GCTCAGGTGGGTGAAGCCATGGCCATGGTCAAAGCGCTTAACCGGATCACGCTATTAGGAATGCCGAACAGTATTCGCATCACGTAACAATCGACCCGTATGGGGCGCAGTCGTTACAAGTTCTGATTTATTCAACAAAGCAGGTGCACCACGTCTTGCGGATGAGTTGCCGGAATATAACGTTAAGACCATCGCAGCCAGCCTGCGTCGTCAGGGGCTGAGGGCGAAAGCCTCCCGAAAGTTCAGCCCTGTCAGCTACCGGGAACATGGTCTGCCGGTATCAGAGAATCTGCTGAAACAGGACTTCAGCGCCAGCGTCCTGAATCAGAAGTGGTTGGGAGACATCACGCACCTTCGCACGGATGAGGGCTGGCTGTACCTTGCTGTGGTCATCGACCTGTGGTCCCATGCGGTTATCGGCTGGTCAATGTCATCACGGATGACGGCACAGCTTGCCTGTGACGCGCTGCAGATGGCGCTGTGGCGGTGAAAACGTCTGGAAAATGTCATTGTTCACACAGACTTCGCTGGTCAGTACTGTTCAGCGTATTATCAGGCCCTACTGACGCGGCATAATCTGCGTAGCAGCATGAGTGCAAAGGGTTGCTGCTATGACAATGCCTGTGTGGAAAGCTTTTTCCACTCTCTGAAGGTTGAATGTATCCACGGAGAACGTTTTGTCAGTCGGGAAATAATGCGAACAACGGTGTTTAATTATATTGAGTGCGATTACAATCGCTGACGTCGCCACAGTGCCTGCGGCGGACTCAGCACGGAACAGTTTGAAAACAAGAACCTAGCTTAGGACTGTGTCCACATTACGTGGGTAGGATCAGTAATCGTAAGCGGTTCGCTGTTAGCAGCTGATCGGGGACTGAAGCTTGTACATGACCAGATCGGACCATAGCACCGGGTGATGATGGTGCTTTCGGTCGGGGGTCAGCTTATCCAGCGGTAAACCCGGCGGGGCTGTCCGACTTTCCCATACAGTTTTTCGGCATGCAGCAGCTTGTTATCAACCGCGTATTCCAGATAGCGTCGAATCGTGGTTTTGCTCAGCCCGGTCACTTCCACCATGTCATCAATCGAGAACGCCTGCTCAGGGGCAAGCAGGAACGGCTCAATGATTCGCTGCAAGGTATTATCTTCAATGCCTTTATTTTCCTGCTCACCGTGAATGTTGTTGTATTGCAGTGAATACAATGAGTCAACGCATTTCTGATCCACTACTTTCCACAGGCGTTGCTGACCGTAAAACTGCATAAAGCGCTGCAGGGTATGGTTGAGTCGTTTCCAGGATACAGGTTTGATAATATAGTCAAACGCGCCGCCCTGAATTGCCAGGCTACAGGTATCCATATCGGTGGCGGCCGTAATAAAAATCACAAAGCAGTTATGACGCTTAAACTCCGGTTGGTTGAGCAGCGTAATGCCTTGTCCGTCAGGTAGATAATTATCCAGCAGGATCAGGATCGGTTGATATTCCGCGTTCAGCCGTCGTGCTGAATGCAAGGTGGAGGCAGTCCCCACCAGACGCATCCAAGGTGTATTGGTAATCAATTCTTGGTAAAGTTGTCTCAAGTTACTTTCATCTTCAACGATCAGAACGTCGATAACGTCAGACTGCTGCATGGCGCGTATCCTTGGTAAAGCCGCACGTTGTGGCTGCGACGGGGATATAGAGTGAAAAAATGGTGCCGGAAGGGACGTTATCTGTGACCTCAATTATACCCCCAGCACGCTGCACAAAGTGGTTTATCAGATGCAGACCAATGCCGTGATCACCATTCGTCTTGCTGGTTACGCCGGGTTCAAACAGGGTATTTTTCAACGCATCAGTTACCCCGGCACCATGGTCGGCCACTTCAATTAAAATTTCCTGAGCACTCTGGCGGATAAGAATTTCAACCGGTAAAAAAGGAGGACGCGTACGTAGCGTCGCTTCGATAGCATTATCCAACACATTGCCGATCACCGAAATCAGCTCAGAATCTGACAGCGAATCCGGCATGGCAGTCAGGGAGCACCCTGCATCAAACATCAGCGTGATCCCTTTCTCTCTTGCCCGCGAATATTTGCCCAGCAGCAGACCGCATATCAGCGGAGAGCAAAAACGTGATGAGATAAAGTCGAGCACCTGCTGGCTATTCTGCGACTGAGCCTGAATAAGACTCAGAGCCTCATCATAGCGCCCAAGGTTTAACAGGCCAGCTAGGGTTGACAGCTGATTGTTGTATTCATGGCGGACGATGCGTAGATCGTTAATGTGGCTTTTAACCTGACTGAGCTGAGCGTTAAGTGAGGTGATCTCATTGCTGTCGCGGAAGGATATCACCCAACCTTGTATCTGATCTTCCAGCATGATCCGCACCCGATTTGCCACCACTGTGAGATGATTAAACAACGCCACCTCGTCGTGGGTATCGTGGTGCAGCATAATATGCGGATCAAAAAAGGTGATGTGGCGAATAACGTTGGTGATCAGACTGCCCCGTAGCTGACGGTTCTCCTGGGTCAGATTAAGCCAGGTTTTCGCCGCCCGGTTAATCAACTGAATTCGGCTTTGATCGTCAATAACGATAACCCCTTCATACATGGTTTGCATCATGGCCTTCTGCTGCTTGACTAGCAGCCCGATTTCCTGGGGTTCCAGAAAGAAAATCTGCTTCTTAATGTGTTTGGTAAAGTGCCAGCTGAACAGATATAGGCAACACAACATCAGCAATAACGACAGTGAAGTATGCAGAATAGTTTGTGCCGATAAGGTATGAAGATAGCTCTTCAGATAACCGACAGATACAATGCCAATCACCTGGCCGTTATAAAACACAGGTACTTTGCTGCGCAGCGATATCCCCATCGTGCCATGGCTGTTTGTAGTTTCATCATTTCCTGCCAGGACACGGGCATTATCCCCACCGACTAGCTTTGTGCCAATCAGATTTTTTGACTTCGAGTGATAAAGATGCAGAGCATGTGCATCACCGATGACGATAAAACTGGCATCGCTTCTGGCCACAAGGGGCGCTAACAAACGTTTTATCTGCTGCGTATCCCTATTGATAATTCCATGTTTAATAAGAGGAATATCCGAAATGTATTTCGCTTCTTTCAGTGATAACACCGCCGAGTCTCGATATAATCGTTCATTCAGATTGACATACTGCCATATCCCCAATGCTATAAAGATAGTGGTATTAAAGATGGCGAGATAAAGGAATAGTTTTGTCTGGAATTTAAGTTTCATTCATATTTCGTTCGCGAATTCAGATAATAAGTGGCTTTGTTGAATAAACCAGAACTTGTACCCCATACGGGTCGATTGTTACGTGATGCGAATACTGTTCGGCATTCCTATATGTACTAGCTCAGACCTGATCTGACAGTTACCGATTATTTATACAGGTGTCTGTCAGATTACATCTGGTTCAGATTCTTTTCTGCCCAGATCCGTTTTCCATCGAGTAAAGTGGCCATCGGCGTACGCCCGCAGCAC
>NZ_JAHWCO010000504.1:0-3082 GCF_020054415.1 Candidatus Symbiopectobacterium sp.
CCACTTTTGCCATAACCGTGTTTTTTCACAGGAGATGTCTGTTCACAAAACGGGCATCTTACATCAACTTTAGCCACTGTATTCCACATCCAAAACCGGACATTTCACACTGCAATCAACATATTGAATACACGACCTAATTTTGCTGTGTCATCAGTGGTCAAACCGATAACCGCAATCTTGATACCTTGCTTATCAAACAGCGCATAGGGTTTGAACAGACGCTGTTGTGTACTCTTTTGATAGATGTTGGCAGACAGCAACGGGAATGTTGCCTACTTCTCCTGCTGGCGCAGTACCGAGAGCGGATTATCAAACTCATGGTTACCAAGCGCCATGGCATCATAGCCCACCATATTCATGCCGCGAAAATCGGGCTCTGCATCCTGCAAGTCAGATTCAGGCACTCCGGTGTTGATATACCAGCCGGACAGCAGCAGTACACTGCCGCTTAGCGGCCACCTCCTGACGAATCTGATCCACCAGCGTTTTTTGCGCTGCCAACCCATATTCGCCGTATTTGTTATGCCAGAAATGGCAGTGGTGATCGTTGGTGTGGAGGATGGTGATGTCATAGGTTTTATCTTTTTCCCACGCCAACGCCCCTGCCTAGGTAAAAACCAGCGACATCGCAATAGCACGTCCTAACGCTTTCGTTGCAAAACGCATGGAAACTCTCCGTTAACTAAACAACCCTTTTTAAAATAATGCGATAGCAGCCATCTGCCCGTCCTGGTCTTAGTCGGGTACGCGCAGATTGAGATATCCCTCCAGAATAGCGCACTTTTACTCAACGCTCGATTTCATTTGCACCCTGTGACCTGTATCACAATAAAAACCTGTGTTGCGCGCATGAATCACTAGAGAAAGCTGATGAAAATGGTCAGTTCATTTTATTCTTTTGTATTTATGTCATTTACCCCCGCTATTCTAAGGTTTTTAACACAGAGAAACCGGTTCCTCTCAGCACACAGGACGAAAATGCGGCATACATAACAGACATGATAAAGGATATTCATGAGAGCAATAACTTTGGTTTATCAATGATTATATGACGAAAGCATCATGAAATCTGTGTTAGACTTAGATTCGATGAGTAAACGAAGATTTTTACTAGAATACTCTTATTTTCCCAAGCAGGATTTCCTCAAATGAAATAGAATTTGTTCAAGAAGTCTGCTCATGAACGTTTTTCAACAATGGTAAAAGGAGTCGAGATGCATGCAACCACACCACTAATATCCACCATTGCCGTAGGGCTGGTCCTCGCGTTCTTGCTGGGGATTCTGGCCAATCGACTACACATATCCCCTTTAGTCGGCTATCTGGTCGCAGGGGTTCTGGTGGGGCCGTTTACCCCAGGTTTTGTCGCGGATACCGCGTTAGCACCTGAATTGGCTGAACTTGGGGTTATTCTGCTGATGTTTGGTGTCGGCCTGCATTTCTCGCTTAAAGATCTCATGGCGGTGAAATCCATCGCTATTCCCGGTGCCATTGCACAAATCGCCGTTGCCACGCTGCTGGGGATGGGCCTTTCCACCCTGCTCGGCTGGAGTCTGGCAAGCGGCTTGGTGTTTGGGCTGTGCTTATCCACTGCCAGTACCGTAGTGCTGCTGCGCGCATTAGAAGAACGGCAACTGATTGACAGCCAGCGCGGACAAATCGCCATTGGCTGGTTGATCGTAGAAGATTTGGCGATGGTGTTGACGCTGGTATTGCTGCCCGCGTTCGGTGACATGATAGGCGCTGAGCATGCTGATACCGGTAAGCTGATTTGTGACATGGCCTGGACCATAGGCAAAGTGGTTGCTTTTATCACGCTGATGATTGTGGTGGGCCGTCGCCTAGTGCCTTGGGTGTTGGCAAAAAGCGCCGCTACCGGCTCACGGGAACTGTTCACCCTAGCAGTATTGGCGATGGCTCTCGGCATCGCTTTCGGTGCAGTGAAGCTGTTTGATGTTTCATTCGCACTGGGTGCCTTCTTTGCGGGTGTGGTGCTGAACGAATCAGAACTTAGTCAACGCGCTGCCCACGATACACTGCCACTGCGTGACGCCTTCGCCGTACTGTTTTTTGTTTCGGTGGGCATGCTGTTCGATCCGATGATTCTGGTGAACGAACCGATGGCCGTCATCATTACATTGGCCATTATCGTGTTCGGTAAATCAGCGGCCGCTTTTGTACTGGTACGTCTGTTCGGCCACTCCACACGTACCGCACTGACTATCTCGACCAGCCTGGCGCAAATTGGCGAGTTCGCCTTTATCTTGGCGGGCCTGGGTGTTGTGCTCGGTCTCTTGTCTGAGCAAGGGCGCAATCTGGAGCTGGCAGGGGCGATTCTGTCGATTATGATCAACCCGCTGCTTTTTACTCTGCTGGAGCGCTATCTGGAGAAAACAGAGACCATTGATGAGCAGATCGTGGAAGAAGCAACCGAAGAAGAGAAGCCAATTCCGGTTGATATGTGTAATCACGCCCTATTGGTCGGTTATGGCAGTGTTGGCAGCCTGATCGGTGCCAAACTGCATCAGGAAGGCATTCCTATTGTGGTCATCGAGAATTCGCGTGCGCGGGTGGATGCTCTGCGCGAGCAAGGCATCAAGTCCGTACTGGGGAACGCCACTAAAGTGGAAATCATGGAGTTGGCTCGGTTGGATTGCGCCCGCTGGCTGTTGCTGACCATTCCTAACGGCTATGAGGCAGGAGAAATCGTTGCGGCAGCGCGTGAAAAACGCCCGGATCTGGAGATCATTGCGCGCGCACATTATGACAATGAAGTCAGCTATATCACCGAACACGGTGCCAATCAGGTGGTGATGGGTGAACGTGAAATAGCCAACAGCATGATCACCCTGCTACAGCTTGAGCAGGTAAAAGCAGAAGAACTAAAAGAGTGCCCGATTTGATACCGATGCGCAGCGGTAACCCCGCTGCGCTCTTTTATCTGTACTAGCTCAGACCTGATCTGACAGTTACCGATTATTTATACAGGTGTCTGTCAGATTACATCTGGTTCAGATTCTTTTCTGCCCAGATCCGTTTTCCATCGAGTAAAGTGGCCATCGGCGTACGCCCGCAGCAC
>NZ_JAHWCO010000655.1:0-6454 GCF_020054415.1 Candidatus Symbiopectobacterium sp.
AGCCCAGCGAAACGACGGATCCTCGCAACGTAAAATCATGCAGTTAGGCCTCATGAGAAAAGTGTACACCTGAGATGACAAGCATTTTCAACCAAAACTGGCATGGAAAAACAGCATGATTACCTATTATTCAACAAAGCCCTGCTGTTGCTCAAAGATCAGCAGTTGAATAACGACACCGATCCGGTGCGTGAATATTATCGGCTGGACACGCTGCTGCGCACGGTCAGCGCACGCGAGGCTTATAACAGCATCTATCGCCAGCCGGTCACGCGCGATACGGTGGCTGAACTGCTGATCCTGCGTAACGACGTGCCGCATTCTCTGCGCTCCTGTATCGAAGACGTTGTCGGTCCAATTGAAACAGATCGCTAACACCCGTTCTCACCTGCCGCTACGGCTGGCGCACCAGTTGAATGACGATCTGCGCTTCAGTACGCGGGAAGATTTGGCGCGATTCGATATGCAGGTGTATCTCACCGTGCTGCTGGCCCGAATCAACGCGCTGGCTGACAGCGTGCGACAAACCTATCTGGAGACGGTATGAAACTGACAATTAATCATCTCACGCGCTATCGCTATGATGAACAAGTGAAATTCAGAACACAGTATCTGCGTTTGACGCCGCGTGACTCCGCTCGCCAACGCGTGGCTTCATGGTCACTGACGCTGTCTGATGGCTCTGCAGTTGCCACCACCGACACCTGGGGCAACGTGTTGCATGTGCTGACGTTGGATCACCCGCATCAGGAAATCGTCATTCACGCTCAGGGTGTGGTAGACATTGCCGATAACGATGATAGTGAGCCAGAGGATGAGTTGCTGTCACCGTTGGTGTTCCTGCGCAGCACGCCTCTGACGCAGGCAGATGCGCCGATTCGCGTGTTCGCGCTGCGCTACTACCGGCCGGATGCGGCGGAAGAGAGCCTGAACGCGCTGATGGCGGCGCTGTTGGTCAGCATGCCTTACACGCCTGGTGCAACGTAGGTGCAAGATAGCGCTGCGCAGGCCTTTACACGCGGGCAGGGAGTCTGTCAGGATCACACCCATGTGTTTCTGGCCTGCTGTCGCAGCCTACACCTGCCGGCGCGCTATGTCAGCGGCTACGTTCACAGACCAGATTCGCGCCATGTGGCGATGCATGCCTGGGCGGAAGTGTGGCTGAATGGACGCTGGCTGCGTTTTGATATCACTAACAACTCGCGCAGCCTGACGCAGCATTTGCGTCTGGCAACCGGGTTGGACTATCTGGATGCGTACCCGATACGCGGCCGCCGTCTGGCTGGCGGCAGCGAAATGATGTTTTCTGAAGCTGAAGTGCGGCGCTTTTCACAACAGGCGCAGCAGCAATAACCATGAGATGTTCGGATTATGACTTACTGTGTGGCCGTGTGCCTGTCGGACGGACTGGTGTTCGCCTCGGATTCCCGCACCAATGCCAGAGTGGATCATATTGCAACGTTTAAAAAACTGCATGTGATTCACCGCGCCAATGATCGGGTATTGGTGCTTCAGTCCTCCGGGAACCTAGCCACCACGCAAAGCATTGTCAGCCTGCTGGAAACGCGCATGCGCAGTGACAGCGAGCCTAATCTGTTGCAGGTGTCTACTCTGTACGATGCGGCGACGCTGGTCGGTACCACCTTGCGTGAAGTCATCGATCACGATAGCAGTATGCAACAACATGCAATCACCACCAATTCTGGCTGCAACCTGCTGTTAGGTGGGCAAATTGCTGGAGAAGCCCACCGCCTGTTTCATATCTATCCTGAAGGAAATTTTATCGAGGCGACGCGCGATACGCCTTACTTCCAGATTGGCGAAAGCAAATACGGCAAACCGATCATTGACCTGGTATTAACACGAGAAACCTTGCTCGAGCAGGCAATGTGCTGCGCGCTGATCTCGATTGATTCCACGCTGCGCAGCAACCTGTCCGTCGGGCTGCCACTGGATGTAATGATCTACCGTGCTGACAGCTTTGATGACAGTGGGCAGCGCCGTATTACCGAAGATGACCCCTACTTTGCCACCATTCGCAAAGCCTAGTCAGAAGGATTACGGAACACGTTCCGTCAATTGCCGCCGTTCTCGCTTTAACGCGTCACATTCGTCCGCCGAGCTGCCAGCGCACGCAGCAATACCGCAAGGGTGGTGCCATTGTGCAGCAGTGCGCTGCTGCCCGGAGATAACCCACCCAACGCCGACGTCAGCATGATACCGCTGTTGACCCATTCGGTCAGTGCGATGTTACTGTGCACCAGTTTCATCGCTTCCAGCGCCAGTTCACGCGCCAGCACCACGCCGTGCAGATTATCCTGCATCAACACCGCATCCGCCGCCTGCTGTGCCAGCTCGGTACTCTGGTTCATGGCCAGCCCGACATCTGCCTGCGCCAACACCGGGGCGTCATTTACCCCATCGCCGATAAACAGTACGTTGCGACCCTGCTGTTGCAGCGCCTGAACAACATCCACCTTACTCTCTGGCGTGCATTCAGCCACGCATTCATCCATCGCTAACGCGTTAGCCAGTTGCTGCGCCTTTTCAACGCGATCGCCGGTCAGCAACACGATGCGATCGATCCCCGACTGGTGAAGCTGTGCAATCACATCGAGTGCATCCGCCCGCACGTTATCCTGCAAGCCAATCATGCCAACCAACCGCTCATCGAGGCTGATGAACAGCAAATGGCACCCCTGCTGGGCCAGCGCGGTAATCTCGACCTCATATGGTGAGAACACAACCTGATAGTGCGCTTCCAGAAAATGGCGGCTGCCGATCGCCATGCGGTGACCATCCAGTTCACACAGCAGACCGTGCGCAATCACATACTCCACTTCACCGTGGTTAATGTGGGGTAACGCATGGTGGTGCGCCGACGCCACCACCGCTTTCGCCAATGGATGGTTGCTGTGTTCTTCAACAGAGGCAGCGATCGCCAGCATGCGCTCAGCCCAGGCACGCTCCTGATCGAAACTGACCACTTCCGTCACCTGCATATCACCGTGCGTCAAAGTGCCGGTTTTATCGAACACGACGGTATCGACCGCGGCGAGCTTTTCAATCGCCCGCCCGCCTTTCAGCAGCAAGCCACTTTGCGCCGCACGGTACATAATGGATTTAAACGCGATCGGCGTGCTTAGCTTCAGCGCACAGGCATAATCCACCAAAAAAACCGAGGCCAGACGACGCCAGTCACGGGTCAGAGCAAACACCGCCCCGCCTACGCCGAGCGTGATCGCCACGCGCCGGTCAGCCATCGCCTGTGTCACTTTTTGCGTTTCGCTTTGCTGGCTGAGCGATTCACTGATAAAGCGGCGAATATTGGCAATCGAGGAGTTTTCCCCTACCCGATAGGGGCCTGTACCGCAATATTGCCTTCCTGCACCTGGGTGCCCGCATACAGCCAGGCACCCTTCTCGCGCCGAACGGGTACGCTTTCTCCGGTCATGGAAGCCTGATTAATCAGGCCGACACCGCGCAGCACCTTGCCGTCCGCCGGGATCGTGTCTCCGGGGCCAAGCAACATCACGTCACCAACCGTCAGCGCAGACGAAAGCATTTGACGACGCTCCCCTGCGCACTCGACCCACACGCAGTGTTCCTGCGGTCGTAACAGGCTGGCCAGCAACGCATCGGAATGACGGCTGGTCTCCTGCTCCATGTGCTCGCCCAACGTCAGCAGAGTTTGCGTTAGCATTGCGGTGCGGTTATCACCGCGCAGCACGGAAAGCCCAACCGCCAGGGCATCCAGCACCTCAATGTTCAGCTCGCGCCGTGTCAACGATGCTACGCCTTCAGCCAAGGTTTCCACGGTCAGCAGCAGCGTCGGCACAGCAGCACAGCGCCGAGGAAGGCACTGCGCCAACAGCAACCCCCCGGCGTTGAGCAGATTATCGCCACCGCAATATTCCGGTTCATGCTCGCTCTCGCTACGCTGCTGCCAGTCAATGCCAGCCACGTGCGTCAACAGCGTGGATTCGTCGGTCTGATCCGGATGATACTCAATCACCACCGAGCCAATCGCTGGGCGCAGGCGTACCCTTGTGACGCCCAGTAACGCCAACAGTTGGTGGCGCAGCCAGTTCGCTCCGTCAGGGAAATGCACCAGCAACGTCATGCTCAGTCGCAAACGCCCGGGCAAGCGATGCTTGACTCGAATCCACGGTGCGAGAGTGACCTCCCGTTCAGGCATCACGACGCGTCATTCTCCTGCTGACGGTAGTAATCCAGCTCGGCCTGGAGATCCGCCAGACGCTCTTTTAACTCTTCCACCTCACCGCGCACGTTGCCCCACGCTTTTTTCGCCGTGGTGGCGACCCCTTGTTGCACCTGTGGGTTAGTAAGCAAATACGCAATGGCAGCACCGGCCACGACGCCGGTGACAAAGTGGGTTTTGCTGTTGGCCTGACGATAAGGGGCTGGAGGCGTAGCAGGCGGGTAACTGGCATAGGCAACCTTTCCGTTCGGCAACCGATAAGCGTAAACATAAGGCATATTGTGAGGGTTCATTCCTGCACTCCTTCTTGGTGTTGGTCCTGTAACGACTCACGCCGCTGCATGGCATGGCAATACCGGCGCTTGCCAATGTCAACCAGGTCAGCAAAGGCCGCCCCGCGCTGGCGCTGGCGCTGGCCACGGCCATTACCGTACCGCTCACCACGCCCGCTTTGGCAGCATCGCTTGCCACCTTGACGGCACTTTCATTCAGCGTGGTTTCACCGCGCTGGTAATGCCGCCATTGTTCGATACAAGAGGTGGTAGTGCCCACCAGCGCACCAGCCACGACCGCACGACTGATGGGGCTTAACGCGTCACGGTTGTCGCTCATCCCGCGTCTACTCAGGCGCGGAAGTCGTCGCGCGCTGGCGCTCTACCGAGGCCTGAAATTCCGCCTTACCTGCCTTCACCGTGTCGCGAAAAATGGTGCTGCCCGCGGCCACACTCTCTTTCACACTTTCGGCACCGCTGGCGACAGAGGATTTGACTTTATCGCCGCCGGTTTTTAACAGATCGCCTGCGCTTGCCAGAGTCTGTGTCAGCGTCTGGCGCACGCTGTCATTGGTTAGCAGCAGTGTGACAGCAGCGCCGATCATCGCACCTTTCCAAAACTCCTTATCATCCGCGCCGATGGTGCCGATCAGGCTTTTCAACAGCCCTGCCTGTTCTCCCATCACATTATCAACCACTCCTTGCGCATGCGCGCTCCAGTCCATGCCCGGTGCTGCATGATGACCGTGATGATGTGCAGCTTGCGGCGCCGCATTTTCGGGGAACGGATACCCTGGTAGCGGATAGCCGGGCGGTAAGTACCCTGGGGGCACTGCGCCCGGCGCCATCTGCGGATACCATGCTGGCTGCGGCGGCCATCCTGGTGGTGGTGGAAAAGCCCCTTGCGCGGCGGGATCGCCTTGTGGCACGTAATAGGGATAGCCATAAGGTGGGAAATAGGGAGCCTGATTCACAGGATTATTATCATTACTCATAACGACCCTCTCTTGACTAGGTTTATTGGGAAAGCACAGCCTGAATTTGCGTCAGCGCCTGTTGCGCCGCCTGATCATCATGACCAAACAGATGCGTCAGCAGCGTGGGGGAAAGTGTGCTGGCACAATATTCCAGTACCACGCTACCGGTTGCGGCATTAATGCTGCACGATTTCAGACCCCCCTCGGGGTGACACAGTGATTGCAGCGCAGCCAACAGGCTTTGGCTGAGTGCGGAGACCAAGCGATTGGTAAAACTGAGGCGAATGCGCCCCGGAATATGGTGCGCTACCGTGACAAAACGGCGTAGCGCCATCAAATTCTGCAAATAATCTGCCGCCATAACGGTGACTACAACCTCCCTTTGCCTACCAACATCAATGCCGCTTCAATCTCATGCGACATAAACCCATGCCGCGCGCACAACACAAGGCGACAAGGTTGCCCTTGTCACAACGTTAGAAAGGTAAATATTTTGCGCGAAGACAACGTCACAATAACGTAACGTCAGGAGAACCACTTAAGATTTATGCGGTTAATTGCAGGTTGTTTGTTTTTTATCAATTCGCGCCATAAACAGAGATGATATACACTCTCACTACGATAATGTGTACTAGCTCAGACCTGATCTGACAGTTACCGATTATTTATACAGGTGTCTGTCAGATTACATCTGGTTCAGATTCTTTTCTGCCCAGATCCGTTTTCCATCAAGTAAAGCGGCCATCGGCGTACGCCCGCAGCACGTTTTTCCCTGATGAGTTCGCTCATTATTGTAATGCCACAACCAGTTGTCCAGATCTACCTGCAGGCTTTCCAGGTCTTCATATAACTTCTTGCGGAACGTAACCTGATAAAAATCCTGCAAAATGGTTTTATGGAAGCGCTCGCAGATGCCGTTCGTCTGCGGAGACATCGCCTTCGTTTTCGTATGCTCGATATCGTTGATAGCCAGATAAAGCTGA
>NZ_JAHWCO010000064.1:0-7351 GCF_020054415.1 Candidatus Symbiopectobacterium sp.
CGCTGCTTGAGGGCCTTGTTATAAGAGGGCCAGTTGGTGATTTTAAAATTTTGTTTTGCCATGGAGACCTGATTTTGAAACAACTGTGGTGATCTGCTCCGATGATTACCCAAAAGTTCTATTTATTCAACAAAGCCCAACCAACGCCTCAGTTACCATAGCAATCTGCATTGATGGCTCCCCGGGATGGCGCGCCGACTGTAGCGGTGCATAAGGGATATGAACAAACCCACCGCTGGCCGCACCGGGACGCAATGCCAGCGCGTGCAATAAGCCGTACATCACATGGTTGCACACGAAGGTGCCTGCGGTGTGGGACACCGAGGCAGGAATACCCTGCTCACGTAATGCATTAACCATCGATTTGATCGGCAAGGTGGAGAAATAGGCGTCTGGACCACCGGCGATCACGGGAGTATCAATGGGCTGCTTGCCGTGATTGCCAGGGATACGCGTATCGTTGATATTGATGGCAACGCGCTCAACGGTGATCTCAGCGCGGCCTCCGGCCTGACCAACAGCAATCGTGCAGTCGGGATGATACTCTGCCAGCGCAGCATCGAGCTGCTGCAAGGCAAGGTCGAACACACAGGCTAACTGGCAGATCATCACCCGCGCACCGGCAATCTCACGCCCTTGTAATACCTTTACCGCTTCCCAGGAAGGTTTAATGGCTTCGCCATCAAAGGGTTCGAACGCCGTCACCAATACGGCTTTCATATTTTATAGTTACTCATGCGTTACGCCGCACTAACCTGAATCTGGTGTTCATTGAAACATTAACGCAACTTGCGCGCAAACAGCAGTGCATGATCGCAGTCGCCATGAAGACAAACAGTATCGGCCTCTACATCAACCTAGGTACCATCACTGGCCCGCACCCTGCGACGTTTAATCATCTCCAACGTTTGCGCCAGCGCCAACTCATCGCTTTTGATCAATGCGGCAGGTTGGTCGCGCGGTACCAGCGTGCCGTCCGGCAGGTAACCGCGATCGGCAAACACCTCCTGCCGAGTTGCCAATCCCAAACGCTGCCCCGCCTGAATCAGTTCACTTCCCGCGAGCCCTACCAACCGCAACGCCGTATTCACCGATTTGACCGCACGCGCAATCGCATCTGCCAGCATGGGATCGCGTGCAGCCTGGTTATACAGCATGCCGTGCGGTTTGACATGCGTCAGCCTGCCGCCTTCAACCGCTACGATCGCACTTAACGCACCGAGTTGATACACCACCTGTGCGAAGACCGTGTCTGCGGATACCGACATCGCTTTGCGGCCAAAACTTTCCCGATCCAGAAAGCTGGGGGTGCGCACCCAGCGCCACGCCGTAGCGCATCCCCCAACGCACCGACTGGAGCATAGTTTGGGCATCTCCTGCATGAAACCCGCAGGCGATATTGGCAGACGTGACTAACTGCAATAGCGCTTCATCATTGCTGCCGCCTTCACCTAGGTTGGCATTTAAATCAATAATCATTGAGCCTCCACACCAGTTGTTCCAGATAACGCCGCTGCGCCTGCGACGCACGCAGGGCGTCGTCCAGCGTGCAGGGAATGAAATGTATCGGTTCACCGAGCCGAATCTGCGCCAAATGGAATAAATCCGCGTCAATTACACAGGCAATGCGTGGGTAGCCACCGGTGGTCTGCGCATCTGCCAGCAACAAGATCGGTTGACCATTGTGCGGCACCTGAATCACCCCCTGCAGTACACCATGAGAAAAAAGTTCTCGCGGCGTTATGCGTGTCAATGCAGGTCCCTGTAGCCGATATCCCATACGGTTACTCTGTGGACCCAGTTGCCACCCCGTTCGCCAGAACGTGTCGCGCGCCTCTTCACTGAATTCATGATATTCCGGTCCGGAAAGCACCCGTACCCGATTACTGAACAGAATCTGCTTGATGCCCACAGGTTTATGCGGCTTGCGGTAGGCGGCCTTTTTCAGCGGAAGCGTATCAACATCCCGAAGCGGGCGACCAAGATAACCACCAAACCCGGCTTTCAAATCGGTACTGAGTGACCCGAGCACATCTGGCAGCACTAGACCACCAGAAATAGCCAAATAGCTGCGCATGCCCCCGGCGCGGCATGCGCAGCCTGAGCGTTTTGCCTGCTTTCATATGAAAGCGCCAGCCGGTACGGATCAGTTTTCCATCGAGCTCGGCGTGACTGTCAGCGCCCGTCAATGCAATCCAGCAGGATGACGTAAACGTCGCCGCGAATTTTCCAAGCGTAATTTCCAGCCCGGCTTCGGACATCGCGTTACCCACCAACAAATTGGCTATGCTTAGCGCTGGCATATCCAAAGCACCAGACTGGCTGATGCCGCAGATGATGACGCCCTGCATCCTGCACCTAAGTATGCAGCCCTGCATGAATGATCTTTAGCATAGGCCCTCAGGTTGCGGCACAAAGCGCACATTATCACCGGGGCGCAGCAACGTGGGTGGCTTCGCACTCTGATCGAACAGCGCAACTGCCGTTCTGCCAATCAACTGCCAGCCTCCGGGGGTTGCCAACGGGTAAATACCGGTTTGTCGACCACCAATACCGACACTGCCAGCGTGCACACTCAGGCGCGGCTCTGCATGCCGTGGAGTATGGAGGTGCTCTGGCAACCCCGCCAGATAAGGAAATTCCGGCTGAAAACCGAGAAAGTACACCACGTAATGCGCTGCTGCATGCGCCTCCACCACCTGATGAGGAGAAAGCTGGCAATGCTCCGCCACCTGCAACAAATCCGGACCAGCATCGCCGCCATACACCACCGGAATAGTGATATCCCTCGCTTCGATCGTTATCGACTCGCTCTCTTCCCACCAACGCTGCAAACGCTCGATAGCATCGCGTGCCGCCTGCTGTGGGTGGATTAACACTAGGCGGGATTGGGGATATCAACAAAGGTCACATCAAGCCCGTGCCGCTGCGCCAGCCACTCCCCCAGCGCCTTAATACCGCCACGCTCTGTCGCGTGATGGCCTGCCGCATAGAAATGCAGCACCATCTCGCGAGCGATATGAATCGTCTGTTCCGATACTTCCCCGGTGATGAACGCCTCCACGCCAAAGCGTGCAGCTTGCTCAATAAAGCCCTGGCCGCCACCTGAGCACCATGCCAACCTTGTTATCTGTGACGGTGCATTATCCCCACAATGCAGCACGGAACGCCCCAATCGCGTCTCCAGGCGCTCACGTAACGCCTCACCACTCACCGGCTGAGTCAGTTCGCCATAAGGCAACAGTTGCTCAATCTCACCCAACACGGTGATATCTAACAGTGCAGCCAGACAGGCGTTATTACCTAGCTCGGGGTGTGCGTCCAACGGCAAATGATAGCCATATAGGTTGATATCGTTCGCCAGCAATGTTTTTAAGCGGCGCCGCTTCATGCCGGAAATAACCGGAGATTCGTTTTTCCAAAAATAGCCATGGTGTACCAGTACTGCATCGGCCTGTTGAGCAACGGCCACATCCAGCAATGCCTGCGAGGCGGTTACCCCAGTGATGATCCGTTGCACGTTATCACGCCCTTCAACCTGCAACCCGTTAGGCGCATAATCCTGAAATGCAACCACATTAAGTTGCTGATTGATCACTTTTTCCAATTCGCTGTTGCGCATAACGCTCCTTAATATGCCTGATTCTGGCCTTTTTTCTGCAACGCTTTCGCAGCTTCAAAAGCCTCCAACGTCATTTGTCTGGCCTGCTTATGATCGACCATCGGCGTCGGATAATCCAACATGCATCCTTCCCGCTGTGCCCAGCGATGCTGCTGGTGAATATCACGCTCTGGCACCTCCGCCAGTTCGGGCACCCACTGGCGGATAAAAGTTCCTTGCGGATCGAAACGCTCCCCCTGCGTGGTAGGGTTAAAAATACGAAAATAAGGCGCTGCGTCCGTGCCAGTGGAGGCCGCCCACTGCCACCCGCCATTGTTCGCGGCCAAATCACCGTCCAGCAGTTGAGAAATAAAATAACGTTCCCCTGCCCGCCAGTCGATAAGCAAATCTTTTACCAGAAAACTGGCGCAGATCATGCGTAGCCGATTATGCATCCATCCGATACCGTTCAATTGGCGCATCGCGGCATCGACAATCGGAAAACCGGTTTTACCTTGTTGGCAGGCTGTCAGCGCTTTTTCGTCTTGTCGCCATTGTACCTGCTGCGTACACTCCACAAACGGGCGATGCTTACACAAACGTGGCCTGGCCACCAGCAGATGACGATAAAACTCACGCCATATCAGTTCGCTCAACCAGGTAAATGCCCCGCCGTCAGACCGCTCTAACAGATTGGGATGTTCTGCACGCAGGCGATTGAGGCACTGACGCGGGGAGATAACGCCCAATGCCAAATAAGGAGAAAGCTGGCTAGTGCCTTGCTGTGCGGGAAAATCACGCTGTTGGTCATAATCCGCCACTGTGGATTGGCAAAACTGGCGTAATCGTGCCAACGCGGCCTGTTCGCCCGCCGGAAAAAGCGTCTCGTCAACCGCCCGTTGAGGATAATCGAAGGGGGTCAACGCATCCAATTTCCCCACGTCTACATTAGCGCGCTTTTTCGGCGCAGGGAGGCAGGTAATCTCCATCTCCAGCAAACGCTGGATAAACGCTTTGCGAAACGGCGTAAAGACTTTGTACATCTCCTGTTTTCCCGTCACCAGGCTGCCTGGCGCCAGCAAAACGCTGTCATCAAACCCCTGACACACCACCTGCCCGTGCAATTTGGCTTCCAGCGCGCGATCCCGTTCACGTTCATTAATTTCGTACCGGTAATGATAAAACAGGTGCGAAACATGCTGCTTTTTACAAAATGCATAAACGGTTTCAACCGCCTGATGAAAGTCTTCACATTGTTGATAAAACAGAGGGATCCCTTTAGCGGCCAGTGACTGTTGTAATGCCTGGAGATTCTGTAGCAAAAACGTCGCCTGTCGCGGTGCCATACCGTGACCCTGCCACTGGCCTGGCGTAGCAATATAGAGCGCAGTAACCTTGGCATCAGCGTTCTGACATGCCGCGTGCAGCGCGGAGTGATCGGTAATCCGTAAATCATGGCGAAACCAGACCAGATGCGTGGTCATAACTGTTCCTTGCTGGAAAATATTAGTGGCCATAGCGTAAACGCAAAGCTTCGGGATAAGGGCCAAAGTAACGCTGCTGCGTCAGGTAATCATCAGGGTATTCGGTCATGCAATGACGCAACAGCGTCATCGGCGCCAGTAGCGGTTGCACACCTTGCCGATAGTGATCGATGAGATTAGCCAACTCCTGACGTTGTTGGGAAGTAAGATGAGGACAAAAGTACCCCTGAACGTGCATCAATACATTGGTATGGTTGCGACGCGATGCGGGGTGCGATAACAGGCGCATAAAACGCAGCCGGTATTCCGTGGCAAAGGCTTCCAGCGTCGGCCATTGCGCCATGCCTGCCACAAACGGGCACAGCTCTCGATATTCGGGCTGCGAGTGCGCCAGCAACAACAATTTGTAGCGGCTATGGAACGCCATCAGTGCGCCACGCGAGAGGCCCTGCTGCCAGATCTGCTGCAATTTATGCAAGGCATAGACCCGGGCAATAAAGTTTTCCCGCAGCACAGGATCGCTCAAGCTGCCATTCTCCTCTAACGGCAACCACGGCATGTGCCGTTTCAGCGCCTGAGCAAACAGCCCCTCTCCACTTTTTCGGGTATTTTTTCCCTGGCTGTCATACACCTTTACCCGTTCCATTCCGCAACTGGGGGATTTGGCACACAGGATAAAGCCGCACAGATCGCTTAACGATGCCATTTTCTGCTCGGAAAAGGCTTTGTTGAATAATAGGGAATAATGCTGTTATGACACGCCTGTTTTGGATTAAAATGCTGATCGCTCCGGGATGCATCACCACGCTCTGGATTTAACATACTGATTTTACATCAAGGGAATCCGCAGCCTTTATGGCTACGCAGCATAATATCTATTTATTCAACAAAGCCCTCGGAAAACGCAAGCATCTCATCGGTAACATCGATGCCAGAACCGTTGCTGGCACAGAGCCGAATACCTTGCTTACCCGCGTTAACCAGTTGCAGCGCGGGGCGCGGCACAGGTAATCCGACCGCCATTTCGTGGCATACCTGCTGAAAATGGCAATAAGGCGCTAATTGATCAAGAGCAAAGCGCTTATGCCCCCCGTCAAACCGTACTGGCGCACCGAGCAAACATGCACTTATTCCAACAGGAATAGGAGCTGACATCATAAACGCTCTCCCGTTTGTCAACATTCCCTCAGCATAGCGGATTTCAAGCGGCTACGGAGCACAACGACGAAGATCGAGCGAAAACAAAAACCAAAGTGTATCAGAGAGAAAAACAAAGGAATTAAAAAAACAGAGCTACTGACCGAGGGGGGTTTTGAGGTCAGTAGCGCACAATGATGTTTTTTTACTTACTCGCAGCGCAGCTTAGGAAAAATCACCGGCTGCCGCTTCTGATTGCGCCATCCGGACCGGCTGATCGCTTGTTTTCAACCAAACACGGTGCAGATAGCTGTAAAAGCGGGCGCGATCGGTACGAAACACCATCACAGGCAACGCCAGTAAACCGAAAGCAACAACAGCAACGCGACGCAGGAGAACTCGATACAAGGGATAAGCAGTATAAATCGACATAGAGATCCTCCTTCATCAGTGAGCAGCCACTGCAACGACATTGCTCACAAAATCAACATAACGATGAATAACTGCTAAAAATAGTACCACTTTTGCTGAAACTTTACTACTCATCGGACCAGAAAAAGATCGTGTTTTCGTCATTTTTCCCCGAACATTCTGTTAGTTAGTTACAAAATGGTTAATAAATTACATTTAATGTATAAATAAATGTTTCTTTTATTGGTTTTTTTACCGCTCCTGCTGCCCTGCTCTCTTTCCATCATCCGAAAGGCTTTTGTCGCAAACGCGCAGAAATATATGATAGCGTCATAAAGTATCATTTAACGTCGTGCAGACGGATCAACACACGCAGCAATCAGACAGAAGGAGTAGATGCCCTGATATCCGCCAGCGTTTTGATCATAGAAGATGAAAAAGAGATCCAGCGCTTTGTACGCAGCGCAATGGAAAGCGAAGTGCTACGCGTTTTTGATGCGCAGACCTTGCAACGTGGCCTGCTGGAAACTGCTACCCGCAAGCCTGATCTGGTGATTCTCGATCTCGGATTACCTGACGGGCTTTGTTGAATAAATAGATATTATGCTGCGTAGCCATAAAGGCTGCGGATTCCCTTGACGTAAAATCAGTATGTTAAATCCAGAGCGTGGTGATGCATCCCGGAGCGATCAGCATTTTAATCCAAAACAGGCGTGTC
>NZ_JAHWCO010000534.1:0-1254 GCF_020054415.1 Candidatus Symbiopectobacterium sp.
ATGACACGCCTGTTTTGGATTAAAATGCTGATCGCTCCGGGATGAATCACCACGCTCTGGATTTAACATACTGATTTTACGTCAAGGGAATCCGCAGCCTTTATGGCTACGCAGCATAATATCTATTTATTCAACAAAGCCGCCCGGTAGTGGAACGCGCAGAAGAAACACGCTAACACGATAAAAAAGTTAGGTTTCCGGATGATCGATACGATGCGAAAACGTGATCGACCTTAGATGCGAATCGATGATCGATCGCATGCGAATATGCAGGCTATACCCATCTCCCCAGCCACGCGGACAATCTGGATAAGGTGGATCAAATTGTAACGTCGATAGCGAGTTTGTATCACTTTAACGTGATCCTGCTCGTACCGCCCATCCTGGTTTTGTGGGGTGCCATCACCAAACGCCCTGTGATACCCGTTATGTTGGCCGCGTCCGTCTTGACAATAGGGATCGGCGTAGGCCTACAGGGATTTACCCTGCAACAAGGGTGTATTTCATTGATTCACGGTTTCACCACATCAATGTTTGCCACACAGGGTACAGAGGTAACCGGCTTGATCAGCGACATTCCCCGTTTGCTCGGTCATGGAGGGATGTTCTCCATTATGAGCGCCATCCTCTTGGTGCTTTGCGCATTTTCCTTTGCAGGGGCCTTAACGTTGACAGGGGCCCTGACCGTAATCATTAACCGGTTGCTAAAGGCGATTCGCAGTGTGGTTCAGTTGATTGCAGCTACCGTGGCAACCACCCTATTGTTCACGGGAGCAACCAGTGACGGGAAGTTGGCGCTACTTATTCCCGCTGAATTGTTTAGAGAATCTTATCTGCGTATGGGACTGGACACCAAGAACCTGTCGCGAACGGTGGAGGACGCGGGTACAGTGACTGAGCCATTACTGCCATGGATCTCGGCTGGGGGTGTATATGGCCAGCACCCTAAGGGTTAGCACATTGGATCTTGTTCCATGGGCAATCCAATGCTATGCGGCGATCGGTCGTGTATTCAATGAGTTGATGTAGCATCAAACGTAGTACTCGCGTTCGATGTAAGTACCGATGATCCTATCGTGCATTTCGGATGATTTTGAATATCCGGGCGTCTTTCGATTGAGCCGTTGCAATCGGTTACGCAGTGTCAGATGTGCACGCTCAATACGCTGTGTATACAGCTTGCTAACAATGTGTCTTACTTTTGGAAGTTCGTCGTTGTAAGCCCTGTAGCCATCCGTGTTTGCATGACTGACG
>NZ_JAHWCO010000319.1:0-1126 GCF_020054415.1 Candidatus Symbiopectobacterium sp.
CAAACGCATACCGCCTTGAGCAAAAAACATCGCACCAAAGGGGCTTTGTTGAATAAATAGATATTATGTTGCGTAGACATAAAGGCTGCGGATTCCCTTGACGTAAAATCAGTATGTTAAATCCAGAGCGTGGTGATGCATGCCGGAGCGATCAGCATTTTAATCCAAAACAGGCGTGTCACAACAGCATTATTCCCTATTATTCAACAAAGCCTTTTTCACTTGACATTAGCGCAATAAGGAAAAATATGACTATAGTAAATTTAAATAGACTGGACCATTGTGTTTTAAATGCCCAGCAGATCTCTGCTAGTGATGGAGAAGGGTATAATAACTCGACAGCATTAGCAAAAAAACTACACTCCATTGACAACACACCGTGTGTTTTACAATTTGGTTTTAAAAAAGGGAACATTGCGTCGACCCTGAATAAACAGGGTACGCTTTTTATGGGAATTCCGAAGATGGCTATGCCCATGAAGCCAGACTATATCAGAAGCCTTGCGCATGAGCAACGTGGCATAAATAATCCGGTAAAATATCAGGTTGGCCGCATTTATAATCCACTTAATAAACATGGAAATACCTTTCATGGGCTCCCGAAAAGTAACGCATCAACGCGGCCCTGCTTTATCAGAAGCCTTGCAGATGAGCGGCGTGGCGTAAATAACGTGGTTAAATATCAAGGTGGTCCCATTTACAATCCACTTAATAAACATGGTAATGCATTTCAAGGGTTTTCTGACAGTATGAAAAGAGAGCCTGAAACAGTGAGAGACGTTTCCAAAAGAAATTCTATCGATATAGGTCTTGATGATCATATTTTTGAAGAATATAAATTATTTCCTGTGACGAATGAAGCAAAAGTGCAAGTTGCACCTGTGAATCATGAAGATGATATAAAACCGATTACGTTTAAATATAATAAGCCCTATTATCAAATAGCATTTGTGGATGTGAATTGATTTTTAGCGTATTCCGGCATAGGCTTTGTTGAATAATAGGTAATCATGCTGTTTTTCCATGCCAGTTTTGGTTGAAAATGCTTGTCATCTCAGGTGTACACTTTTCTCATGATGCCTAACTGCATGATTTTACGTTGCGAGGATCCGTCGTTTCGCTGGGC
>NZ_JAHWCO010000411.1:0-1826 GCF_020054415.1 Candidatus Symbiopectobacterium sp.
GCCCAGTGAAACGACGGATCCTCGCAACGTAAAATCATGCAGTTAGGCCTCATGAGAAAAGTGTACACCTGAGATGACAAGCATTTTCAACCAAAACTGGCACGGAAAAACAGCATGATTACCTATTATTCAACAAAGCCCGTATGGGGCGCAGTCGTTACAAGTTCTGATTTATTCAACAAAGCCGCCGATGGCCTGATGATTGAAATTAACCCGGCCCAATCGGTTGAATTAATTAATCGCTACGAAAAATTATGCGGGTTGCCGGACAAATGCCTGGCAAATAGAAAGCAGACGATAGGAGAACGGCAACAAGTACTTGATGCCAAGGTGAATACGGTTGGCGGTATAAGCGAAGCATTCTTTAAAAAGCAGTTAGAAATATTGGGTTATCCCACGGCAACAATAGAACAATTTCAACATATTGATAGTACAACCAGATCCGTCTTGGTGTGACAAGTGGCGCTACTACTGGCGAGTCAATATTCCTGCGGAAGCGAATGTACGCTGGATGACCTGCATCAGTGATTGCACCTCACCTATTCGCACGTGGGGAGACAGCGCCGTTGAATGCGTTATCAGACGCCAGTGTCCCTCCCATACCCACGTTATTTTTGCTTACCCAAAAGGAACATGATATGCATCGCATTGATACGCCGACGGCACAAAAAGATAAATTTGGTCAGGGGAAAAACGGGTTTACCAACGGCGATCCGACAACAGGAACACCGTCAACCCATTTGAATAGTGACATTTTTGATGGGCTTTGTTGAATAATAGGTAATCATGCTGTTTTTCCATGCCAGTTTTGGTTGAAACTGCTTGTCATCTCAGGTGTACACTTGTCTCATGAGGCCTAACTGCATGATTTTACGTTGCGAGGATCCGTCGTTTCACTGGGCTGCCAGCATAAAATCTATTTATTAAACAAAGCCCTGGATAGTCAGATTGATGGCGCTGTAGATACTGCTCTAACTGATTTGCTGGGTAGCATCGAACAACAGTAAGCAATCGCACTATCTATCACTTGATGCGCCAGAAATGGCGCATCATTCTTGCTACATCATTTCAGGAATGGCAAATGACATTGGTTCAAATTGTATTACTTTATGGCTGCACTGCTGTTTGTGCGCTCTATCTTGTTGCAGGGGGCTATAAAACCATTCGAGCATATATTCGTAAGAAAATTGACCAGGCTGCAGAAGCTAAAACCTTAGCGACCAAGCCCACCTCATAACATAAAGCATGGCTATTTATCAAAGCGCCGATTTATACGGCGCTTTTTGCTCACTTTACCTTTGTAGTTAGCCTTAGTGATTTTTCTGTAAATGCAATGCTATTATCTGGTATGTCTTTATTAATGAATGACATAGCACCAATATCGACATTGCTACCAATAGATAAATTATTTGAAATAATACAAGAGCCTGCGCCAATGGTGACATTATCACCAATAACAATTTTGGCTACACCATCAACAGGCTTCCTTCCGCCACCAATGCCTATAGTGGTGTTTTGTCTTATGCGTAAGTTGATGCCTGCATTAATGCATTTATTTATTACTATGCCGTGATAGTGGGTGACGGTTAAACCAGCACCAATAGAAGCACCAAGCTGAATTTCACAACCATATTTAAAAATTAGTCGACGATTGATATTTCGAGCTAGAACTTTAGCTAAATACCGGCTTTGTTGAATAAATAGATATTATGCTGCATAGCCATAAAGGCTGCGGATTCCCTTGACGTAAAATCAGTATGTTAAATCCAGAGCGTGGTGATGCATCCCGGAGCGATCAGCATTTTAATCCAAAATAGGCGTGTCAC
>NZ_JAHWCO010000281.1:0-1292 GCF_020054415.1 Candidatus Symbiopectobacterium sp.
ATTTTAGCAGAGGTAAATAATGGCATACATCACCTTATCCGAGTGGAATCGGCGGCAACCCCGTCCGCGTTGTATGGAAACCGTCAGGCGATTGGTCAGGAGCGGAATGATTTTTCCCGCACCGATACGAGATGGGCGCGAGTACCTGGTTGACGAAAATGCCTGCAAGCTCACCCAGAACAAAAACATTGCCCCATCCAGCGCCCTTCACCCCACCCTGTTATCGAGGATAAGACATGGCACGCCGGAGAAGCCATAAGAACCGCGATTTGCCGCCAAACCTGCAACCGCGCAATGGCGGCTATTTTTGCTACCGCGACCCGCGCACCGGAAAAGAGTATGGCCTGGGCCGCCATCGACAGGAGGCCATTACACAAGCCATCGCCGCTAATATGGCGATTTATGGCTCATCAAAACAATCACCGCTCGTTGACCGCATCAACGACACACAGGCGACCACAGTTAGCGAATAGACTGAACGCTATCTGACGATACTCGAAGGACGGAAACTCAAGCCGAAAACGATGAACGAGTACAATAAATACCTGAAAGCCGTTAACGCCCATTTAGGTGAGTTTGCTATTCATAAAGTAGAAACCAAAGACATTGCCTCGTTCCTTAATCAGTGGGTAAAGGCAGGAAAACCGACAATGGCAAACCGCATCAGAACATTGCTGTTTGACTTGTTTCGTGAGGCCATTGCTGAAGGGGTCACCAAAAGCAATCCAGCCGAAGCTACGCGCAACCAGCGTGTAGACATTCAACGCGAGCGGATAACGTTGGACGATTGGAAGGCTATCCGTAAAGCAGCAGATAAATTACCCGCATGGGTTGGCCCCTGCCTTGACCTGGCTCTACTCACAGGACAACGCCTAAGCGATGTTCAGGGCATGTGCTGGAGTGATTACCGGGATGGACGTCTTTACGTCAGACAAGAAAAAACAGGCATGATGTTGGCCATCGCGGAAACAACCCGCCTTGAATGTCTGAATCTTTCCCTTTTAGATGTGCTTCAGCAATTAAGAATATTAAATAATGGTAAATCTCACATTGTGGCGGATGAAAAACACAGTGTTCTCGCTAAGAGAACATTATCTGAAGCATTTATGAAAGCGCGTCGTGGATCAGGTTTGAAATGGGAAGGCACTGCTCCCTCTTTTCATGAAATCAGAAGTTTGTCAGCTCGCTTATATACTGAAGAGAAAGGGAAAGACTACGCACAAAAACTATTAGGGCATAAATCAGCAACCATGACCGACAAGTACCGGGATGTACGTGGCTCAGAGTGGACA
>NZ_JAHWCO010000660.1:0-2303 GCF_020054415.1 Candidatus Symbiopectobacterium sp.
GTGACACGCCTATTTTGGATTAAAATGCTGATCGCTCCGGGATGCATCACCACGCTCTGGATTTAACATACTGATTTTACGTCAAGGGAATCCGCAGCCTTTATGGCTATGCAGCATAATATCTATTTATTCAACAAAGCCAAGGCTTTGTTGAATAAATCGAACTTTTAGGTGATTGGCGGATATGATCTCTACAGTCGTTTCAGTATCGTGTCCCCATGGCAAAGCAAAAGTTCAAAATCACCAACTGGCCTGAATACAACAAAGCACTAAGGCTGCGTGGCTCTCTTACGGTATGGCTCGATGAGACAGCCGTTGCTGCATGGACTGACCGTGCAGAGCCTGAAGGTCGTGGCCGACCGCTTCACTACACCGATATGGCTATTACCACGGTTCTGATGATGAAGCTGGTGTTTAACCCGTCGCTCCGGGCATTACAGGGCTTCGTTGACTCGATTTTTAAGCTGATGGTGCTGTCGTTGTACTGCCCAGACTACTCTCTGGTCAGCCGGCGGGAAAAGACCGTTAACATCAGCATAAAGACGCCAACCCGGGGGGAAATCTCTCACCTCGACATTGACGGCGCAGGTCTGAAAGTCTTCGGCGAAGGGGAATGGAAAGTCAGGCAGCATGGCGCTGACAGGCGCAGGGTATGGCGCAAGCATCACCTTGCCGCAGACAGTGCGACGCATGAGATTATCTGTGCCTATTTGTCACTCAGCGGAACGACTGATGCACAGGCTCTGCCGGGGCTGATTAGCCAGATCCACCGGAAAATCAGGGAAGCCTCTGCAGACGGTGCTTACGATACGCGTTACTGCCACGATGCGTTGCTGAGAAAAAAAATCAGGCCTCTAATCCCGCCCCGAAGCGGGGAACAATACTGGCCGGACAGGTACCATGAGCGTAACCACGCCGTGGCGAATCAGCATCTGAGCGGCAACAATGTGTAGTGGTCAACTAATACTGTCCACCGCATTAGACTGTATATAGAACAGTCGCTCAGATTCGTTTGGAGTTAAGCCGCAGTTATACCAGTGAGGCCGGATACCGCTGTAATAACCCGTGATCTAGCGGATTATCGCGTCCTAGGCTTCACTGAAGCTATTGTAACCCTTTATTGGCACCTATTCTGTCTTCATGCTGCGGAAGAACCGCTCCATTGGCGCATTATCCCAGCAGTTACCCCGCCGACTCATACTCTGCTTTATCCTGCAGCGCCATAGAGCTTGCCGGTATTGACGGCTGGTATGTGACTACCTTGGTCGCTGTTAAACATGACTCCTGTTGGTTGCCCCCGCAGTTCCCAGGCCACCTGCAACGCTTTAACTGTCAACGCCGAGTCCGGAGACATCTACATAGCCCATCCCACCGGTTTGCTGGCGAACAGGTCCAGCACCACCGCAAGGTAAGCACAGCATTTTCCCGTCCAGATGTAGGTCACATCGCCGCACCAGACCTTATCCGGTGCGGTAACCGCGAACTGGCGGTTGAGATGGTTCGGTATTTCAACGTGTTCATTGCCGCCGCGTTTGTATTTGTGAGCCGGTAGCTGGCAGCTGGCGATACCCAGCTCCTTCATCAGCTTACCGGCCAGCCAGCTCCCCATTTTAACGCCAGAGCTGCTGGTGACGATGGTTGCGATGCTTCGAGCGCCGGCAGAGCCGCCGCTGGCGTTCCATGCTTCCATGATGCGGCTACGGTTAACAACGCGCTCACCGTCGGGTTCATTAGCGGAAGCCTGCCAGTGCCTGTAGCTGCTGCTATGTACCTCAAAAGTTTGGCACAACGCCGTGACAGGGTATATCGCCCTCAGCCTGTCAACTATCGTGAACTGTTGAGTGAGTCCGACATTAAGAGCGCAGTAGCCTTTTTTAGAATTTCGTTCTCCATTTCAAAGCGTTGTACTTTCTTATTCATCTCACGCAGCTCGAGCTGCTCAGGGGTAAGAGGAAATCCCGCTGGCGTTTTTCCCTGTCGTTCAAGGCGAAGCTTATTGACCGCGACTAATTGCAGAATGGATGACATTAACCACCTCCGCGGCCTTAACGTATGTGTAGGGTCGTGTATTCAATGGGTTGATGTAGCATCAAACGTAGTGCTCGCGTTCGATGTAAGTACCGATGATCCTATCGTGCATTTCGGATGATTTTGAATATCTCAGCGTCTTACGATTGAGCCGTTGCAATCGGTTACGCAGTGTCAGATTTTCACGCTCAATACGCTGTGTATACAGCTTGCTAACAATGTGTTTTACTTTTGGAAGTTCGTCGTTGTAAGCCCTGTAGCCATCCGTGCACCAA
>NZ_JAHWCO010000426.1:0-5264 GCF_020054415.1 Candidatus Symbiopectobacterium sp.
GCTGGCAGTCCAGTGAAACGACGGATCATCGCAACGCAAAATCATGCAGTTAGGCCTCATGAGAAAGCTGTACACCTGAGGGGACAAGCATTTTCTACCAAAACTGGCTTGGTAAAACAGCATGAATCACTATTATTCAACAAAGCCTCCTTACCACAGACAGGCACTTGATTTTCTCATGCGATTGGACAAATTTTTATCCCAGCAACTCGGGATCAGCCGTGCATTGGTAGCACGGGAGCTGCGTGCGCAGCGCGTTACCGTTGATGGTGAGGTGGTTAAAAGCGGCGCATTCAAATTGGCACCTGAACATCAGGTTGAGTTCGATGGCAACGCGCTGGTGCAGCAGAATGGCCCGCGCTACTTCATGCTTAACAAGCCGCAAGGGTACGTGTGTTCAACGGAAGATACGGATCACCCGACCATTCTCTATTTTATCGATGAACCAGTTGCGCACAAACTGCATGCTGCGGGTCGACTGGATATTGACACCACCGGACTGGTATTGCTGACTGACGATGGACAATGGTCGCACCGCATTACGTCGCCCAAGCATCACTGTGAAAAAAACTATCTGGTCACGCTCGAACTGCCGCTGGCAGAGGATACGGCACACCAGTTTGAGCTGGGGGTGCAACTGCACGGTGAAAAATCGCTGACCAAACCCGCGCAATTGGAAAAGCTGGATGACCATCAGGTCCGGTTAACCATCGGGGAAGGGCGCTACCACCAGGTCAAACGGATGTTCGCCGCAGTGGGAAATCGCGTGGTTGAGTTACACCGTGAGCGCATTGGTGCCATTGCACTGGATGACACGCTGGAGCAGGGCGAGTATCGCGCACTGACGGAAGAAGAAGTGGCCAGCGTTTTGCCGCATTGAGCCGGTTTGCGCCATACTGCATGCAGTATGCGTTATGCGCTTGTCATCCACCTGATGTAAACACGATGCGCCGCTGAACCGGTCATCAAGCCTATTTCAACCGTCACCGTGGTGGAGGTCTGCCGCTGCGGTGAATTTTTTTGTTTTGCGGGCAACACGCTGGGAGACATGCAGTGGGGAAAGCGCCATCACATAGTGGCTTGATTTTTATTCTTGGCTTGTTGTCGATGCTGACACCGTTTGCCATCGATATGTACCTGCCGGCGTTGCCGGTGATTGCCAAAGAGTTCGGCGTGGAGCCGGGCCAGGTGCAGATGACGTTAAGCGCCTACATCATGGGGTTTGCTATCGGTCAGTTATTCTATGGCACGATGGCGGACAGCCTGGGACGTAAAACCGTGATACTGGGGGGAACGCTGGTCTTTATGTCGGCTGGCGTGGCCTGCGCGCTGGCGCAAACCATTGAGCAGCTTACCGTGCTGCGGATGCTGCACGGCTTGTCTGAGGCTGCGTCTGCGATGGTGATTAATGCGCTGATGCGTGACACCTTCGCCAAAGATGAATTTTCGCTTTGTGATGCTGGTCATGACGGTCGCACCGCTGTTGGCGCCGATGTTGGGCGGCGTGTTGCTGCTATGGTTTAGCTGGCATGCGATTTTCTGGACGCTGGCCGGGCTGTCACTGATTGCCTCGGTGCTGGTGATGCGCTTTGTCAAAGAGTCGTTGCCGGTAGAAAAACGCCAGCCGTTCCATTTTCGTACCACCGCCGGGAATTTCGCCTCGCTGTTTCGCCACAAAAAAGTCTTTAGCTACATGGTGGCAAGCGGGTTTTCGTTTTCTGGCATGTTTTCTTTTTTAAGCTCTGGACCTTTTGTCTATATCGATCTCTACGGTGTGTCTCCGCAGCATTTCGGCTATTACTTTGCCCTGAATGTGGTCTTTCTGTTCCTGACCACCTACACCAATAGCAGTGTGGTGCGCTGCTTGGGCGCGAATCAGATGTTTCGCATCGGGCTGCTGATACAGTTTGTTGTCGGTATTGCGTTGGTGGTTATCTACGCGTTGGATCTGGGCTTCTTGCCGTTGGTGTTGGGAGTGGCTATCTATGTCGGCTGTATGGCGATGGTTATGTCAAATGCCATGGCCGTGATACTGGGTGATTTTCCGCATATGGCGGGCACTGCGTCCTCGCTGGCTGGCACACTACGCTTTGGCATGGGCGCACTGGTCGGAAGCCTGCTGTCACTGGTGAGTTTTACCAGCGCCTAGCCGATGATCGTCTCCATGTTACTCTGTTCCGTTGCTGCCTTCCTGCTTTACGGTTACGCAGCACGCTCTCGCTGATTCCGTCCCTTTTTTCCATTTGTAGCAGTGATGTGGGGGAGTGATCGTTTTTGCATAGTTCAGGGGGGAGCACTGACAACTGCGTGGTGCCTTTAATGACGCGGCCTGCGTGGGATTTCAGAGATTTTGCATAGCTGAGTGAAAAATGTGCAAAAATAGTAAATTCTGCATTTAAATTGTACTAGCTCAGACCTGATCTGACAGACACCTGTATAAATAATCGGTAACTGTCAGATCAGGTCTGAGCTAGTACATATAAGCAAAGCGCCGGATATTGCGTGGCCGGAAGTACCAGAATCAGGCCGCCAGTGATACCGCGACTGCAACAGCATCATCAGCAATCAGCCGATAGGCCGGGATTTCGCGCAATTGCTGGGTTTGGGAATCAAACGCTTCGACGTGAAGTAAATCAATGTGTAGACCGCCTTTGCGCAAGGCAGCAATATCGCTGGCGAGCCGCTGAACACCAAAAAACAGCAGGGCATCCAGTGCTGTGACCAGAAGTCCTGATGTCAGCGCCAGTCGTAGCCGTTCGCGCGGCACGCTAACCTGATCAGCGATATGGGTGTAGCTGCTTTCGGTGCCCCCTTCGGCCCCGGAGCGAAACACCCTGAATTGTCGGTTATAGCGAAACGCTTCGGGCGCAACAACGTCACGTTTCAGGCTGTAGAGCACCCCGCGTTTGTTGCCGTTGATTTCCACCCGGCGGCAGTGGATGGTCAGCTCATCGCGCAGTTTTTCGATAGCCTGTGGTGCACGGATGAGCAACAGCCGAAACGGTAGTTCGTAGCTCGTGACATACGGCAGGCTGTGCAGCGCCAGTCTGACCCGCGCGATTTCCCCGGCCTGCTGTTGCTGCACCATCAGCCACTGCTTGGCATGATGTGGGGTTTCACTGGCCTCGGTGATGTTGTGGTACGCTATCTGATAATCGATGCGATACATTAGCGACCATCATCGAACAGGGTAGCCAGTTCGTCGTCGGACAGGCCGGTCGACATTTTGACAAGAGTGCGTTCAACGCCGTTGGCGATAAGTTGCCTTGCAATTTTGAGCGAGGCGCTATGCTCGCCTTCTTGGCGACCGAGTTGTACGCCTTCATGAACACCATCCTGTCGGCCTAACTGGTAGCCTTCCTGCTTGCCCTTCTGGATGCCCTTGGCTTCAAGCTGCTCTGCAATGGTCATGATGTCCTCCCGATAGTCAATTGCTGTGGCGGCGATATATTGTAGAAATTGCTCTTCATCCGACGTATTTCCCCACTCTGCAATATAGTATATCAGGCTACGGAACTGCTCTTTCGGTATTGACCATAGATTGAGCAGGTGGGTGATATCTCCAGCCAGTTCCAGCAGTGCTGCCTGGCGATGAGAGAGTATTTCATCATCCGGTATCGTAGCGATATCAACCAGCGGAAATGCCTGTGTATAGACTGATTCTGCCAGTTCAGGGTCAGCAAGGCAATGGAGCCAATGGGTGCTGTAGGGGTAGGGCGACGTGATGCCGTGGTAGAACAGGAGCGGGATGACCACGGGCAAGGTCTCGTTGCCCTGCTCCAGATGTCGTTGCATAGCCGCCACCGCATAGCGCATCAAACGAAATGCCATCAGCTTTTCTGGTCTGCTCTGATGCTCTATGAGGCAATAAACGTAGCCATCATGGCCTGTCGTGGTTTTCATCGAATACAGCATATCCGAGCACTGAGTGCGCAAGTCGTCTTCGATGAAGCTGCCCGATTCCATGTCAAGCGTGCTGAAATCGCAGCGCTCGCGCAGATGATGTGGGAGATGGACTTCCAAAAAATCCCTGGCGACAGCGATATCACTGATGAACTTTTTGAACAGAGAATCGTGTTGGGAGAGTGATGATTTGCTCATCGGCACATTATACCTTGGTCAAGTTGGTGTACTAGCTCAGACCTTATCTGACAGTTACCGATTATTTATACAGGTGTCTGTCAGATTACATCTGGTTCAGATTCTTTTCTGCCCAGATCCGTTTTCCATCGAGTAAAGTGGCCATCGGCGTACGCCCGCAGCACATTTTTCCCTGATGAGTTCGCTCATTATTGTAATGCCACAACCAGTTGTCCAGATCTACCTGCAGGCTTTCCAGGTATCCATATAACTTCTTGCGGAACGTAACCTGATAAAAATCCTGCAAAATGGTTTTATGGAAGCGCTCGCAGATGCCGTTCGTCTGCGGAGACATCGCCTTCGTTTTCGTATGCTCGATATCGTTGATAGCCAGATAAAGCTGATAATCATGCTGCTCCACTTTACCACAGTACTCCGTACCCCTGTCGGTCAGTATTCTCAGCACTGGCAGTCCCTGAGCCTCGTAGAACGGGAGTACGCGATCATTGAGCAGGTCGGCGGCGGTGATCGGTGTTTTATTCGTATACAGCTTGCAGTGCGCCACTTTCGAGTACGTATCCACGAACGTCTGCTGGTAGATACGGCCCACACCCTTCAGATTGCCCACGTAGAAGGTGTCCTGCGAGCCCAGATACCCGGGATGTGCCGTCTCGATTTCACCGCAGGCCTCATCATCGTGCGCCTTCTTCTCCAGGGCTGCGATTTGAGCGTCGGTAAGGACAATGCCTTCTCTGGCGACCTTTTCCTCAAGCGCCTTCAGGCGTTTACGGAAGTTCTCCAGGTCGTGTCGTTGCCAGATGGAGCGCACACCGCTGCCGGAGATAAATACGCCTTTTTTACGCAGCTCATTACTGGTCCGGTGCTGCCCATGGGGCGGGAACTCAATAGCATAATCAACAACCGCGCGTTCAGTGGCTTCGTCGGCGCGGTTCTTCAGGTTCGGAACCCGGCGGTTCTGGCTAACCAGCGCATCAATGCCGCCTTCAGCAGCCAGTTCCTGATAACGGTAAAATGTATCGCGTGACACGCCCATGATCTTGCAGGCTTTTGATACGTTACCGAGTTCTTCGGCGAGATTGAGCAGGCCGGCTTTGTGTTTGATAATGGGATTGTTAGTATGAAGCATGAGAGTTACCTCGCGTTTTGTTTAAGGATCAGACACC
>NZ_JAHWCO010000276.1:0-1139 GCF_020054415.1 Candidatus Symbiopectobacterium sp.
TCATCTAGCCATACGGTTAGAGAACCGCGCTGCTTGAGGGCCTTGTTATAAGAGGGCCAGTTGGTGATTTTAAAATTTTGTTTTACCATGGAGACCTGATTTTGAAACAACTGTGGTGATCTGCTCCGATGATTACCCAAAAGTTCTATTTATTCAACAAAGCCGCCTTTCGTATAAACCCTGACGATGTATCAAAAGACCAACGCCAAATCGGTAAGGCCCTCGAATTAGCTCTGGGGTATCAGGGAGGAGTCGCCGCTTTTTTGACCTTTTCTGCCGCCTATGGGCTTAATCTGGATGAACTGGCGGAGATCGCCCTACCTGAGATACCCGCATCGATACGATGTAACGCGGTCGAGTGGTGGAAAATTTCTGAGGAAGAAAACAATACCTTTGGGCTATCCAGATCCGTTTTTATCACCTGCGATTCGCTCAAACGACTGTGGCGCAATGCCCACTCTGAAATAACCGCTTTCTGGTATGAACTGGAGGATGCCGTCCGGCGCGCCATTACCACACCCGGCATAACCATTTCCTGCCGCAAATTAAAGCTTCGCCGCGACGGAAGCTTGCTACGTATTCAGCTTCCCTCTGGCCGGGCGGTCTGTTATCCCGGCGCACGTATCGACGACAGCGACAAGATCAGCTACATGGGCATCAACACCTACAGCCGGAAATGGCAACGCCTGCAAACCTACGGAGGCAAGCTGGCAGAGAACGTAACCCAAGCTACCGCCCG
Organism: Candidatus Symbiopectobacterium sp.; assembly: GCF_020054415.1. Taxonomy (NCBI): domain Bacteria; kingdom Pseudomonadati; phylum Pseudomonadota; class Gammaproteobacteria; order Enterobacterales; family Enterobacteriaceae; genus Symbiopectobacterium; species Candidatus Symbiopectobacterium sp. The sequence continues at coordinate 740 of NZ_JAHWCO010000276.1, forward strand.
TGATGTGATGGCAGCGAATATGCCCGGTGTGGAGGACAGCGGCTACGACATCGTACTGACGGTGCATGACGAGATTTTAACGGAAGCACCAGCCCATCTTGATTATTCACACCAGCATCTAAGCGATCTCCTATCCACTAATCCCGCATGTGCTGAAGGATTGCCGATGTCAGCGGGTGGCTTTGATGCATATCGATATCGTAAGGACTAAACTGAACACCCTAGTGCGTCATTAAATCTTGTCAACCAACACAGCGGGGCCTAATGAGATGGTCACCCCCACTCTGTGAGCGGTACGCTGGCAGGGTGTTTTTCTTTCAGGAGAGGCCATCATGGAAAACGTTACTCTTATTGGTATCGATCTCGGTAAACATTCTTTCCACATTCATTGCCAGGATAA
>NZ_JAHWCO010000485.1:0-1323 GCF_020054415.1 Candidatus Symbiopectobacterium sp.
GAGCGTGAAAATCTGACACTGCGTAACCGATTGCAACGGCTCAATCGTAAGACGCTCGGATATTCAAAATCATCCGAAATGCACGATAGGATCATCGGTACTTACATCGAACGCGAGTACTACGTTTGATGCTACATCAACTCATTGAATACACGACCCGTTTCTTGGCGTTCTGTACGGTGCCTTCGCTGGTAGATACTTCCTGCGTTAGCGTTTCAATCGTGGTGTTGAAGTGCAGCCCAATGGCGGTGCTTTTCGCGGTACGGGTCAGCGTAACAGCGCCGCCGGTTACTACCTGTGCGGGCATGACGTTGCCGTCTGCCACGATATCAACGGTTTTTCCTTCGAGGTGATTTAAGCCTCCCCACTCTTTTGCCCCTGCCCCACTGGTGCCGGTAACCGTCGCATCGCTGCGCAACTCATCTACCAGCAATTCAACGTAGCGCACCGTCTCGCCGTTAATTTCACGTTTGACGATGGTATATACCGCATCGCCCGAATCTGTGGGGATAGAAGATACCGACTCAAAAGCACCCTCGGTGACATGCCGCGACCAGGCGATCACATCCTGCGAACGGTCGAGCACCATAGAGCACATGGTTCCGTCGGCGCGTATCAGCCAGGCGATAGAATCCGGCTGCTGCTGGTAGGCCATTTCCACAATGCCCGATTCCGTGATGTACTCAGACAGCACGGACAGGTCATTGGCGGAATAGGCGACGTAGCTGTCAGGGTCATAAGCGACTGCAAACAGTTTGCTGCCTGCGCGCTGGATAAAAAGGATTTCGGTACCAACACGCGCCGGGCGAATATTATTGCAGCCGTAGGAGCTGGGATTTTTTACGGAAATATTGGTCGGTGTGATTGCCGCATCCGAACCGCCGGTTAACGTAAACTCGCCGCCGTAGGTCAGCGCAATAAGCGTGTTCATCTGCGCCAGATGCACAATAGGGTTTAGCTGGTCAGAAGAAACCGTAAACGACATGGCGTCGTCGTCGCCCAGTTCGAAAGACAGGTAAGCGCCGGTTTCACTGAACCATACCGTTTGTGGGTATGACGGAGAACCGGCCAGTACCAGCCGTTGCTGGTAAAACGTCACTGCGCCCGGTGATGCGGCCTAGGTAGCGGAAAGGTCGGAGCGAATAACTCCCACGGCTTCGTGTGCGTTGGTGATGGTGTTGATCAGCACCAGACCGCTATTTATCTGTATTAGTCGCGACTAGATCTGACACTGGACCTTGAAAGGTTGAGAGTTACCGGTTTTGATATGGGTGTCTGATCCTTAAACAAAACGCGAGGTAACTCTCATGCTTCATACTAACA
>NZ_JAHWCO010000699.1:0-7348 GCF_020054415.1 Candidatus Symbiopectobacterium sp.
CGGGCGCACAAACTGCGGAGAGATAAGTTTTGCTTCATGGCCGCTATCATTGATACGCCGCGCCATAAAGTGTGCCCCTGCACAAGCTTCCATGACAACAACCGAGGATGGGCACGTCGCCAAAAACTGCATTAGCTTTGTGCGCGTAAACTTCTTACGCAGAAGCGCGTTACCTGACTTATCCTGGCAATGAATGTGGAAAGAATGTTTACCGAGATCGATACCAATAAGAGTAACGTTTTCCATGATTGCCTCTCCTGAAAGAAAAACACTCTGCCAGCGTACCGCTCACAGAGTGGGGGTGACCATCTCATTAGGCAAACTGTGCCTGAGACCAATCAAACTCGGCCGCATCCTCAACTTGCCAGGATTTGCCGTTGATTCTCACGGATTCTCCCACGCTGCGTTCGCTGGCGAGCGGATAGAGCGTGCCTACGGGAAACGCGCGCTCTTGCAATAACTCCAGCAGTGCCGTTCCCACCGCACCCGTTGCTCCCAATAGCGCAATATTCCAGCCGTCAGACATGTGGTGTTTCCCCATTCGTCAATACCTCTTGCTCGGGCGATATATCACCCCCGAATACCCTACGCTAAAAACGTCGTATTTCATGAAAACCTCTCACCGTATTACGGCAAGACGGCAGTGAAACCCAATGCATTCAGACAGGCAACACTGGCCTCATCAGAACAAGTGACACGCAGCGAAGACCATTCGCGGCGCTCCTGATAGTGTTTACGCAGACGATCAAATCCGCCAGCTTGACCAGCAGACTGGCGCAACAGAGTATCGTCGCGGCGTACATCATACACCAGATGCACCAGACGCTTCAGCAACGCTTGATCGAGAGTGGCCGTTACGTGAACATCCGTGATATCCGGGGCGTGCAACAGCGATGACAGCGGCACTTGCTGAGGCTGCCCGATAAACTGGCACAACGCCTCAAACACTTGCGTGGTACCGCGCGCCTTGCCTTCCAGCGTATAGCCAGCAATATGCGCCGTACCCACGTCCGCACGCGCCAGCAAATCCAGCGAAAGGCCCGGCTCCGGTTCCCACACGTCCAGCACCACGCGCAGATCCTTGCCTTGCTGTAACACTCGCAGCAGTGCTGCGTTATCAACCACTGGCCCGCGACACGCGTTGATCAAAATACGGCCTGTTGGCAAGGCGGCGAGCACCGCGTCATCAATCAGGTGCAGGGTGTTATCTGGGCCACCCTTGGTCAAGGGCGTATGTAGCGTGACAATATCCGCGTCACGCAACAGCGCATCCAGCGGTAAAAAGGAGACAACATCCTCCTTGCGGGCGCGAGGGGGATCGCACAGTAACGTCTTCACCCCCCAGGCGTTGAGGCGAGACTGCAAACGCCGTCCGACGTTGCCCACACCGACAATCCCGACGGTTTTGTCGCGCAACTGAAAGCCATCTCGCTCCGCCAGCATCAGCAGCGCAGAAAAAACGTATTCCACCACCGCAGTGGCATTACAACCCGGCGCGGCTGAAAATCCGACCCCCTGCTCACGAAGCCAGGCATCATCCACGTGATCGGTACCCGCCGTGGCGCTGCCGACGAAGGTCACGCCCGAATCCGCTAACAGCGCGGCGTTAACCGGCGTGACGGAGCGCACCATCAGGGCGTGTGCCTGTGTCAACGCCTCAACGGGCAACGGCCTTCCCGGCACGGCCACCACCTCACCCACACTACTGAACAGCTCGCGCGCATATGGCATATTCTCATCAACCACAATTTTCATGTACGACCCCGGTCAGGCAACACTTGCAAGAAAAACAGGGGCACTATTTTGCCACCGAATGGTGAAGAATCCCAACGCTATCCCCATCGATTAAGGTCTGGTTCGATATCCTTCCGGCGTGGACCCACTTTGCTGGCGAAACATGGCGATAAACGCCGATGAAGAGCTGTAGCCGACTTCCAGCGCTACAGACTGCACGCTCATGCCCTGACGCAACAACGCTAACGCTTGCAGGTGGCGTAGCCGTTGTCGCCACTCGCTGAACGACATACCAAGTAATGCCTGACAGCGCCGCGACAGCGTGCGTTCCGTGCTGTAGACATCGGTTGCCCATTGCGCCAGCGTATGGTTATCCGCCGGGCACTGCTCCAGAGCATGCAACACTGGAGCCAACAGGCGATCATCGGTTCCTGGCAAGTAATTGCGTTGGCGCGGTGCCACCGTCATTTGATCGCACAACACACGACACAAGCGCAGTTCGGGTTTATCGTGAGGGATCAGTACGTCACGCGCGAACAAATCATCCCGAATCGCCTTAAACAGCGGGCCAACCTCAAGCAGGCACGGCGTTTCGGGAAGTTCTGCATACCAGCGCGCATCAAAATTGATGGTGCGAATGGTGGCATGACGTTGGTTGTAGCAAGCGTGCTCAACCCCCCTGAGGCAACCAGATAGCGAAATGGGTCGGTGCCCAAAAACGCTCCTGTGCGAGACGCAGAACCACAACCCCAGAAACCACATACAACAATTGCCCCCACTCATGACGATGGGTCAGGTATTCCGTATCCGCTCTAACCGCTTCGGTACGCAAAAACACCCCATTCGGCGGTATGCCTTCAGGACGGTAGTAAGATCGTTGTCGCGTCATGTTGTCTGTCTTGCCATTCAGTATGTCTTATTTTCACTATATAGAACGAACCCGCCTGTCGTAAACTGACTTACTACGTTAATGATAATTGTTATCATGCAACTGTTATTCCCCCTTATCGCCGTCTTGTTTTGGTCATTTAAAGTGATCGTTAATAAACTTTCCGTTGGTGTCATCGATCCAGCAGCGATGTCATTCTACCGCTGGCTATTGGCTCTGCTGGTACTGACGCCCTTTATGTTGCCTCAGTTGCGACGACACGCGGGCACCATCATGCTACACTGGGGAAAATTGCTGTTTCTAGGGTTTCTCGGCATGGTGCTCTACCAAAGCATGGCCTACTATGCCGCACACAGCATCAGTGCGCTGATGATGGGCATTCTGGTTTCGTTGATCCCCTTGTTCACGGTATTGATCAGCATTCCGTTGCTCGGCGTGGTGCACACCTTTAGCTTACTGTGCGGCAGTCTGCTCTCCTTTTTCGGCATCAGTTGGCTTATCAGCGGTGGACATCCAACTCTGATTCTGGCGCAGGGCATCGGGCGCTGCGAGGTAATGATGTTTATTGCTGCGTTAGCCTACGCCTTGTACGGCGTGTTAACCAAACGCTGGTCCATTGCTCTGCCCACCTGGGTGTCGCTCTACGTGCAGATTGCCTTTGGTGTCGTGCTGTTGCTGCCGAACGTATTGTTGGCACAAAGCATTGTACTGAACGCGCAAAACCTGCCGCTGGTACTGTTCGCCGGTATTTTCGCCTCGATCTTTGCTCCGTGGATGTGGATCGTCGGGGTGATGCGCATCTGGGCCAATAACGCCAGTATTTTCATTAATCTGACACCGGTGTTTACCGCACTGATCGCTGTGACGTTGCTGCATGAAACGCTGCATAGCTACCATATCGTAGGCGGGATTCAGGTATTACTCGGTGTTGTCATGGCGCAGCATATGCGTACTCCGCGCGCTCAGCACAATGCAGTTTGTGCACCGGATAGCTATACGTCTCGCAGCCAAATCCATGAAGTGGAAGCAAACCGCAAATAAGAAGGCATTTTCCCCTATGATCTGACTATTCTCGCACCAGACACCTTGCTATGATTTCCGTTGCCTATTCAGGGCTCCCGGGGAATGCAGGGTGCCTTTCACGCAGTTAGGAGTCCATCATGCAGCCAGTCAGCAGTCCGGGAACCCCGACGCTGGGAGATCGCCCCCCCGCATCGCCGACGTCGGCCATTGCCTCTTCCTCATCCAATACGGCGGCGGCGAACTCCCCGCTCAGCTTTACCCAGCGCGCCACGCTGGATACGCTGGTGGTCAAGCTACAGGCGATGACGTCGCTGAGTAACAATGCCATCTGGACCACACTACGTCAGGATATTGGTCTGGCGCCAAACCAGACATTGCTCGGACAGCATTTTACCGCCGCCGAGCAGTCATTGCAGAACCAACTGGTGCAGGCTCAAACACAGCAAAGCAGCGCCCGCCATCCGTTATTGCAACGCCTGACCGATCTGCTGCCGCAGGAAAACAACAGCCAGCGCGTCACTCAATTTTTACGTCAGGAATTTGGTCATACCGAACTCAAGGCGCTGACGCAACCTCAGTTACAACGGGTGCTGACCATGTTGCAAACACCGCCCGATGCAGCACCGCTAAATGCCGCGCCAGGCAGAGCACCCGCGCTTGCCACAACGCTGGTGCAAAATGCGCTCACCAATGTTGCGACCAATGCAGCGACCACTGCCCTGCTGCAACGTCCGTTATCCAGCGTCGAGCAGAATAGCCTGAATAAGATGGTGGTGCGATTGTCCGCGTTGCTGGGCGAACCGACGGAAAAAGTCTGGACGTCATTGACGGCAATGCAGCACCAACCGCCGGGCACACCGATCCCCGCTCGTCATTTGCCGCTCCTGATGCAATATTTGCAAACGCAAACTGACCTGCATCATCTGCTGACCACTGGCAATGGGCGCAGCGATGCACCCGCGACTTTGGCAACAACGTCGACCACAGGCAATGCGGCGCAACCCCCAATGACCGCAACTCAGTCCACCTTGTACACGTTGTTTCAACCCGCGTTGGAAGCCAATGAGCGACAGTTGTTGCTAGACTACAGTCAAAACCGTTTCAATGCCGGGGTACAAACACAGCTTACCCAACCGCAACTCAACGAACTTGTGACCTTTTTGTTCGCTCACCGCATGCAGCGCGTTTCCGACTGTGAACTGACGATACAGAGCCTGTTCCCGCATCCTCAGCCAATTGCCAAACCGCTGGTTGCCGCCTTACCGCCTGCCCTCCATGCCGTGTTCAACAGACCGCTGTTTTGGCACATTGTCAGCGTTTGCGTGGTGATATTTTTGCTGTGGGTACTGTTTTAACCGACAAAAAAACCGGGGCACACAGCCCCGGTTCAGCAAAACAGACTATACCCGTCATACTTCAAGCTGCACGTGCGTTGGCTGCATTCTTTCAACCGAATCACTTACCTGAGTAAGCTCATCGGGATTCACTCACTTGCCGCCTTCCTGCAACTCGAATTATTTAGGGTATATAGATTACGCTAACTTACGCATCACCAACGTCGCATTGGTGCCGCCGAAGCCAAAACCGTTGGACATTACCGTGGTCAGTTTACGCTCAGTCGGTTGTGTCACGATGTTCATGTCCTGCGCCAACTCATCCAGCGTATCAACGTTAATGCTCGGCGCGATAAAACCGTGCTCCAGCATCAGTAGAGAGTAGATCGCTTCCTGTACGCCCGCAGCGCCTAGGGAGTGCCCGGTCATTGCCTTGGTTGCCGAGATGGGCGGCACCGCGTCGCCAAACACCTGACGAATCGCCCACAACTCTTTCACGTCACCCACCGGCGTAGAAGTACCATGGGTGTTGATATAATCGATAGGGGTATCCACATCCTGCATCGCAAGCTTCATGCAGCGCACGGCGCCTTCACCGGACGGCGCAACCATGTCGGCACCGTCAGAGGTTGCACCATATCCCACCACTTCGGCGTAAATATGTGCACGACGCGCCAGCGCATGTTCCAGTTCTTCCACGACCACCATACCGCCGCCACCGGCGATAACAAAACCGTCACGATCGGCATCATAGGTACGGGACGCTTTTTCCGGCGTGTCGTTATATTTGGTAGACAACGCGCCCATGGCATCAAATTCACAGGCCAGTTCCCAGCATAGCTCTTCACCTCCACCAGCAAATACGATGTCCTGTTTACCCAGTTGTATCTGCTCTACCGCATTACCAATACAGTGCGCAGAGGTGGCGCAGGCAGAACTGATGGAGTAGTTCACGCCCTGAATTTTAAAGGGCGTTGCAAGGCAGGCTGACACCGCGGAACCCATCGCTTTGGTCACCACATACGGGCCAACCGCTTTCAGGCCCCGTGGGCTGCGCATGGCATCCGCGCCAAACACTTGAGAACGCGCGGAACCGCCGGAACCGGCAATCAAACCGAAGCGCGGGTTGTTTTGGTAAACCTCAGGTGCCAGCTTGGCATCGTCAATGGCTTGTTCCATCGACAAAAAAGCATAGACAGAGGCATCGCTCATGAAACGCACGACCTTACGTTCAATGAGGCCTGCAGTGTCCAGCTTCACATTGCCCCAGACGTGACTACGCATACCGGAATCTTTCAGCTCTTGTGAAAACGTAATACCCGAGCGACCTTCCCGCAACGATGACAGGACTTCCTGCTGGTTATTACCAATGCTTGAGACGATCCCCAGGCCAGTAATCACTGCACGTTTCATTCAATACCTCTTTCCGCATAAATGTATTTTGGGATTTCGTCACGCACTTTAGCGTACAGATGTAAGCTGAACAAGTCCGATCACCCAACCTTTTACAAAATTTGCGCGCTCGACACTGGCTGAGTAAAATCACGCTATCGCTTTAAAAATTAGTCAATTATCGTGAAAGACCATGCTATTCAGCACGGTACGCTCTCCTAGAACGAACAGGGTACACCTGTTTCGCAACAGTTCGATGACGTTTACTTATCAAATCAGGATGGGTTGGAAGAGACCCGCTACGTTTTCTTGCAAGGCAATCACTTTCCGGCGCGCTTTGTTGAGCATTCACGCCCGCTGTGCATCATTGCAGAAACCGGATTTGGCACTGGCCTGAACTTTTTGACGCTGTGGGAAGCGTTTGCCCACTTTCGCGCGCAGCATCCGCAGGCCACGCTGCGGCGCCTGCACTTTATCAGCTTTGAAAAATTCCCGTTGCGCGTGGCCGATCTGGAACAGTCGCACGCCCACTGGCCGACACTCGGACCTTACGCCGAAGCGCTGCGGCAGGCATGGCCGTCGGCGCTGCCGGGCTGCCATCGCCTGATTCTGGCTGACGGTGCCATCACTCTCGACCTGTGGTTTGGCGATATCAACGACTTTCTGCCAACGCTGGACGATTCCCTGACGCATCATGTTGACGCCTGGTTTCTCGATGGTTTTGCCCCATCCAAAAACCCGGACATGTGGACAGATAATCTATTTCACGCCATGGCACGCCTGTGCCGGGCGCAGGGTACCTTTGCGACATTCACTGCCGCAGGGTTTGTGCGTCGGGGGGCTTTGTTGAATAAATCAGAACTTGTAACGACTGCGCCCCATACGGGTCGATTGTTACGTGATGCGAATACTGTTCGGCATTCCTAATAGCGTGATCCGGTTAAGCGCTTTGACCATGGCCATGGCTTCACCCACC
>NZ_JAHWCO010000453.1:0-6696 GCF_020054415.1 Candidatus Symbiopectobacterium sp.
GCGCTGCTTGAGGGCCTTGTTATAAGAGGGCCAGTTGGTGATTTTAAAATTTTGTTTTGCCATGGAGACCTGATTTTGAAACAACTGTGGTGATCTGCTCCGATGATTACCCAAAAGTTCTATTTATTCAACAAAGCCGGTCAGCAAAGCAATCGAGCCATTGGGTGCTGTAGGTGTAGGGCGACGTGGTGCCGTTGTAGAACAGGAGCGGGATGACCACGGGCAAGGTCTCGTTGCCTTGCTCCAAGTGCTGCTGCATGGCTGCCATGCTATCACGCATTAAACGCCACGCCATCAACTTCTCGGGCCTACTCTGGTGTTCGATCAATGTGTAGATATATCTTTTCCCCGTTTTTGTCTGCACGGAATAGAGCATATCCGAACACTGGGTGCGAAGGTCGTCTTCGATAAATCTGCACGATACCATCGCCAGCGTACTGAAATCGCAGCGTTCACGTAGATGAGGCGGCAAATGGATTTCCAGAAAGTCTCGGGCGACCGTGATATCGCCGAGGAATTTTTTGAACAGGGAGTCATGTTGGGAGAGTGAGGATGTTGTCATTGGAGCAGTATACCTTGCTCAGGTTACGGTATGCCATCGAAATCCCCCTCCCTCAAGTCTGTCAAATCTGGGCGATTCTGGCGTAGTTGGCAGGTCGAAATGGACGGTAACTTATTGATAAAAATGTCGTGTATTGTCGTGCTTTGTTGTTTTTTGAGCATGAAATGAGTCTAAGTATATGATAATTCGTATGTTAGTACTTTAGACCTTCGCTGGTAGTTATACAGTTCCTGCTTGCGTTTAGGCAGCATCTCCACCTCGGCGGGCTGAAAGCCGCGCTCCTGGAACCAATGGATGCTGTGCGTGGTGAGAACGAACAGTTTCTTCAGCCCCTGCTGACGTGCCTGTGCCGCAACGCGTTGTAGCAACATGTCTCCGCGCGAGGAACTGCGATAGTCAGGATGTACCGCGACGCAGGCCATTTCTCCGATGCTCTCTTCAGGGAACGGGTACAGCGCGGCGCAGGCGATGGTCAGGTTATCGCGGACCACCACGGTAAACTTATCGATCTCCGTTTCCAACTGCTCACATGAGCGGCGCACCAGAATCCCCTGTTGCTCCAGCGGACGGATCAGCTCGATAATGCCGCCAATATCGTTGATGGTGGCTCGGCGCACTTGCTCCGCACTCTCCATGACGATCTGCGTACCGATACCGTCACGAGAAAACAGTTCTTGCACCAGTACCCCGTCTTCCTGATAGCTGATCAGATGACTACGGCGCACGCCGCTCCGGCATGCGCGCACGGCACCACGCAGGAAGCGCACGGTTCCCGAGTTATAATCTCCATCGGCTTCACGCTCTTCGATGCAGCGCTGGGCGTCGTCGGGAAACAGTTCAGAAATGATGGTGCCATCCTGCGTGGTAACCCCTTGAGACGAACAGAAGCCAATCATTTTCTCGGCTTTCAATTTGATAGCTAACTGGGTCGCCACTTCCTCATACGTCAGATTGAAACTCTCGCCTGTGACAGATACAGCTACCGGGCCGAGCAGCACAATGGCGCCGCTGTCTAACTGGCGATGTATCGCAGCTTCATCAATACGCCGAATGCGACCGCTGTGGCAGTAGTCCACGCCATCATCGACCCCTAACGGCTGGGCGATAATAAAGTTACCGCTCACCACGTTGATGTGCGCGCCCTGTAGCGGCGTGTTATTCAAACTCATGGAAAGACGCGCGGTGATATCCAGTTGTAGCATGCCTGCGGCCTGTTTCACCAGGTCCAGCGTGTTGCTGTCGGTGACACGGGTATGCTTATGATAACGCGGCTCGAAGTGGTGTGTGGTCAGGCTGGCATCAATCTGCGGGCGGGCACCATAGACCACCACCAGCTTGATGCCGAGGCTATGCAGCAGACCAATATCGTTGACGATGTTGGCGAAGTTTTCATGTTCAATAGCTTCACCGCCCAGCATGATGACAAAGGTTTTGCCGCGATGCGCGTTGATATAAGGAACCGAATGGCGGAAGCCTTGGACCAGTTCTGTACTACGCTCCTTCACTGTGAGCCTCTCTGAGTAAATTTTTATTCGTAATTTGTGTATTTTTATTCTAATTGAACGAAAAGGCAAGGAGTAAGTCTCACAGTTCGGTCGTGTTCAGCGCTATTACCCTCTTTCTCAGTGCTGTGTTGATTTCCGTTCTGAATGACTGACTTGCTCTCCGGCCGTTTATACGCCGATACGATGATTTTTACATGACAGAGGTGGGAAGATTCGTTAAAGTTTTCACATTGTTAATACTGACTTTATCTTTTTCGCGTAATATCGCGGCAAATTACCTGTTGGTCTGTGTTTTTTGCCTGATATCACCGTTTGAGCACGCGCGCCAGTGCCTGCATGCGACAGCATAACAATGACTACAGCACCACAATAACGACAGCATAACGAATTGGAGTGGCATGTCTTATTCGAATCACAATCAGACTCGCCGCCGCCTCTTGCAAGGCGCGGCGGCAACCTGGTTATTGAGCGTCAGCGGCGCCGGATGGGCTGCTGCCGCCCAGGTGATCGCCGTTCGCGTCTGGCCTTCTTCAGCCTATACCCGCGTCACGTTAGAGTCTAACAGCACGCTAAAATACAAGCAGTTTATGTTAACCGACCCCAACAGGCTGGTTGTGGATATCGAAGATATCCAACTCAACAGTGTGTTGAAAACGGTTTCGCAGCAGTTTCAGTCTGACGACCCGCTGATCAAAGAAGCCCGCATTGGACAGTTTGATCCCAAAACGGTGCGTCTGGTTTTAGAGCTGAAGCAAGCCACCAATCCGAAAGTCTTTACCCTCGACCCTATTGCAGAGTTTAAACACCGCCTGGTGTTGGATCTCTACCCAGCGGTAGGGCGCTATAACAATGCGGACGATCCGCTTCTGGCGCTGCTGGAAGATTACAACAAGGGTGAGCTGGAGAGTAAATTACCGCCAGAAGCGCCGTTGGCGGGTAAAGCAGGGCACGATCGTCCGTTGGTTATCATGCTCGATCCCGGGCATGGCGGTGAAGATCCTGGAGCCATCGGTAAAAACCGCACGCGCGAGAAAGATATTGTGCTACAGATTGCGCGGCGGTTACGCAGCCTGATTGAGCGTGAACCCAATATGAAGGCGTATATGACGCGCAATGAGGATGTGTTTATCCCTTTGCGCGTGCGGGTGGCGAAAGCACGTAAGCAGCGTGCCGATCTGTTTGTATCGATTCATGCGGATGCTTTCACCAACCGTGCGGCGCGCGGTTCTTCGGTGTTTGCGCTGTCAAAGAAAGGTGCAACCAGCACTGCAGCGCGTTTTTTGGCGGAAACGCAAAACGAATCCGATCTGATTGGTGGCGTGGGCATGAGTGGCGATCGTTACCTCGACCATACGCTGTTTGATTTGGTACAGACCGCGACCATCAGCGATAGTCTGAAATTTGGCGGCGAAATCCTTAAGCGGCTTGGCAAAGTGAATAAGTTGCACAAGAACAAAGTCGATCAGGCCGGGTTTGCGGTGTTAAAAGCGCCCGATATTCCCTCGATTCTGGTAGAAACGGCGTTTATCAGCAATCTGGAAGAAGAGCGTAAATTGCGCACCAGCCGCTTTCAGCAGCAAATTGCGGAATCTATTCTGGCGGGGATTAAGGCGTACTTTGCCAGCGTGGGCAATCGTAAGTGAGGTGTTTACAGTATTGATTGGCTAAAAACAAAAAAACACCCGTCAGGGTGTTTATTGTAGGTAAGCTTCTTGAATCAATAAGTTGGTTGCGGGGGCCGGATTTGAACCGACGACCTTCGGGTTATGAGCCCGACGAGCTACCAGGCTGCTCCACCCCGCGTCCGTGGATGCGCACTATACTCTCCATTGCAGGGTATGCAACCCCTATTTGAAAAAAAGTGGCAGTTACCTGCACGTCTGACGGTTTTATCTGCACTTTGATCGATTTTTATTCACCTTCATCCACTTATGAAGATTGGCGCGTTTTCTTCTAGATGTGACTTTGTTATTGCGATGGCACTGATTTGGCAGGCTGTAATGAGAGCGAAAGAGAAAATGAGAAGATGTTGGGGTAAATATGTGCTGACCGGGGTGGTGATCGCCATTCTGGCAGGGTGTCAGTCCAGGCCGACCGACCGTGGGCAGCAGTATAAAGATGGGCGACTTGAGCAGCCGCTTGCGCTCGTTAATGAACCTAACGCCACCGGAAAGCCGGTTAATGCAGGCGATTTCGTTAACCAGGTGACAGAGATTAAGAATGCCTCCCCCGCGCTGTATGCCCGTAATCAGGACATTTTTCAGGCCATTCAACGTTGGATGCAGGCCGGTGCCGATACGCGTAACCTGAGCCAGTTTGGGCTTAATGCCTGGCAAATGGAGGGCGTGGATAATTTTGGTAACGTGCAATTCACCGGGTATTACACGCCGGTCGTGCAGGCGCGTTACACCCGTCAGTGTGAATTCCAACACCCGCTTTATGGTATGCCAGCCCCCAACAAAAAGAGTCGTCGCTTACCCGATCGCGCGGGTATTTATGCCGGTGCGTTGGGCGAACGCAATGTCCTTGCTTGGACCAACTCGCTTATGGACAACTTTTTTATGGAAGTACAGGGGAGTGGCTATGTGGATTTCGGTGATGGCCGACCGCTGACCTTCTTTGCCTATGGCGGCAAGAATGGGCATGCTTATCGAAGTATTGGCAACGTGTTGATCGACAGAGGCGAAGTGCCTAAAGAAGAGATGTCGATGCAGGCGATCCGCAACTGGTGCGAGACACACTCCGAGTATGCTGTGCGTGAACTGCTGGAGCAGAATCCTTCTTTTGTTTTCTTTAAACCGATGTCATCCGCACCAGTGAAGGGTGCGAGCGCTGTGCCGTTGATTGCCAAAGCCTCTGTAGCTTCCGATCGCTCGCTGATCCCACCGGGCACGGCCTTGCTGGCAGAAGTCCCCTTGCTTAACAACGAAGGGAAATTCACCGGCCGTTACGAGATGCGCATGATGGTGGCGCTTGACGTGGGAGGAGCCATCAAAGGCCAGCATTTTGATATCTATCAGGGTATTGGGCATGAAGCCGGTCATGCAGCAGGGTATTACAACCATTATGGCCGTGTCTGGGTGCTGAAAAATAATGTAGCATCTTCCTTCGGCACTACGTCTTTATTAATGCAAAGCGCCGCGCGTTAACGCATCCTTTATCGATGTTGGGAAAGAATAACTTTCCCGACATTTTGGTCATGTATTCAATATGTTGATTGCAGTGTGAAATGTCCGGTTTTGGGTGTGGAATACAGTGGCTAAAGTTGATGTAAGGTGCCCGTTTTGTGAACAGACATCTCCTGTGAAAGAACACGTTTATGGCAAAAGTGGCCATCAGCGTTACCGTCGTCAGTCATGCAAACACGGATGGCTACAGGGCTTACAACGACGAACTTCCAAAAGTAAAACACATTGTTAGCAAGCTGTATACACAGCGTATTGAGTGTGCACATCTGACACTGTGTAACCGATTGCAACGGCTCAATCGCAAGACGCTCGGATATTCAAAATCATCCGAAATGCACGATAGGTGCATCGGTACTTACATCGAACGCGAGTACTACGTTTGATGCTACATCAACTCATTGAATACACGACCGACAGGCGGAACGTGCGGCGCGCTGGGCCTTTTTCATCAACAAGGTTACTCATGTCAGGGATTACCTATTTCATTGTATTCTGGTGTTATTTCCGACCAGACTCAGTGCGCTTTAATGTGCGGATCCAACTAGGACTGGAGTAAGTCCACCAGAATATTTGCCACAATCACCAGCAGGGCGGAAAGCAGCAGTACACCCAGCAGCACGTTAAAATCACGTGCCATCACTGCTTCCAGCGCCAGTCGACCGAGGCCAGGCCAACTGAATACGGTTTCAACCACGGCAGCGCCGCCAAGCAGGTTGCCAAAGTGCATACCTGCAACGGTCGTGATCGGCAGCAACGCGCAGCGCAGAATGTGGCGTACGGTGACAAACAACGGGGTAAGGCCTTTGGCATGGGCGGCGCGTACAAAATCCTGTTGGGCGATTTCCAGCATCGCCGCGCGGGTTAAGCGGGCGTAAATCGCAATAAAAAAGCTGCTCAATGCCAGCACCGGCAAAATGGCGTGACGCAGCATATCCGCGACGTAGGCCCAGCCAGTGAGATCGGCTCCGATGGTGATGTTGCCGCCGCTCGGTAGCCAATCAAGCTGCACCGAGAACAGAATCAGCGTCATCAACCCGATCCAGAACCCCGGCGTGGAATAGAGCAACAGCGCCAGCACACGGTCAGGCCATTTCCCTGCCCATACCGCCATTACTGCGCCCAGCGCGATCCCGACCACGATAGCGATGGTCTGTGAAAGCAGCATCATCAGTAGCGTACTGGGCAGACGCGACATGATCAGATCCATCACGGGGGCGTTATAACGCGGTGAGAACCCTAGGCTGAAGTGGCTGAGGTTGCCAAGGTAGCTGAGAAGTTGGGAAAGAATAGGCTGATCCAACGGCTTTGTTGAATAAATAGATATTATGCTGCGTAGCCATAAAGGCTGCGGATTCCCTTGACGTAAAATCAGTATGTTAAATCCAGAGCGTGGTGATGCATCCCGGAGCGATCAGCATTTTAATCCAAAACAGGCGTGTCA
>NZ_JAHWCO010000557.1:0-1133 GCF_020054415.1 Candidatus Symbiopectobacterium sp.
GCGCTGCTTTAGGGCCTTGTTATAAGAGGGCCAGTTGGTGATTTTAAAATTTTGTTTTGCCATGGAGACCTGATTTTGAAACAACTGTGGTGATCTGCTCCGATGATTACCCAAAAGTTCTATTTATTCAACAAAGCCCAGGAGATGTCTGTTCACAAAACGGGCATCTTACATCAACTTTAGCCACTGTATTCCACATCCAAAACCGGACATTTCACACTGCAATCAACATATTGAACACACGACCAAAAAAGACGTCAATCGACGTCTTTTCTTATTATTGGTACCGAGGACGGGACTTGAACCCGTAAGCCCAATTGGGCACTACCACCTCAAGGTAGCGTGTCTACCAATTCCACCACCTCGGCATCCGAAATCTGTCAATTACTTGGGAATGTCACTCGCAGATGCAGCCGGTGCTGCTGGCGTAGCAGGCTGTTCAAACTGAGCTGGCTGGCCCAGATTATCCCACTCACTGCCGCCCTTGCTCTGATGTGAACTCATGTTCCCTAAGACCAAGCTGAGGACGAAAAACAACGTCGCCAATGCAGCGGTCATACGTGTCATAAAGTTACCGGAACCGCTCGAACCGAACAGCGTCGCAGACGCCCCAGCTCCGAACGAGGCACCCATATCAGCACCTTTACCTTGTTGCAGCATGATCAGACCTACCAGGCCTAATGCAACCAACAGGAAAATGACTAAAAGAGCTTCGTACATGATAGTACCCGTAACTGTTTCCCCATCATCCGATGAGGAGGCTAAATTCTCGCGGCAAACCGCACACATCTCGCTCAGCGGACAGCATTTGTCCCCAGTAGAGCGGGTCTGAATACTAACTAAACCCACTGGGTGACGCAAGTGTATTTTAGAAAGATCAATGCGGTTGCGGAAAAAAACGTCTAAACCACTCAATGGGTAAATAGGCTGTCTTCGTTATAGACCACAAAGACAGCACAATACCCAAGAAATTTGTCGTGTATTCAATGAGTTGATGTAGCATCAAACGTAGTACTCGCGTTCGATGTAAGTACCGATGATCCTATCGTGCATTTCGGATGATTTTGAATATCCGAGCGTCTTGCTATTGAGCCGTTGCAATCGGTTACGCAGTGTCAGATGTGCACGCTCAA
>NZ_JAHWCO010000552.1:0-2266 GCF_020054415.1 Candidatus Symbiopectobacterium sp.
GAGCGTCTTGCGATTGAGCCGTTGCAATCGGTTACGCAGTGTCAGATGTGCACGCTCAATACGCTGTGTATACAGCTTGCTAACAATGTGTTTTACTTTTGGAAGTTCGTCGTTGTAAGCCCTGTAGCCATCCGTGTTTGCATGGCTGACGACGGTAACGCTGATGGCCACTTTTGCCATAACCGTGTTTTTTCACAGGAGATGTCTGTTCACAAAACGGGCATCTTACATCAACTTTAGCCACTGTATTCCACATCCAAAACTGGAAATTTCACACTGCAATCAACATATTGAATACACGACCGAAACTGGTTACTGTGGTGATAAAACCATTCAAGCTGGAAGATGTGCGTGAAGACTTATCTTCTGTCGGCATCCAGGGGCTCACCGTCACTGAGGTGAAGGGATTTGGACGCCAGAAAGGCCATGCCGAGCTGTATCGCGGCGCTGAATATAGCGTCAATTTTTTGCCAAAAGTGAAAATTGATATTGCTATCGCTGACGATCAGGTTGATGAACTCTTTGATGTGATTAGTAAAGCGGCTTACACCGGTAAAATTGGCGACGGTAAGATTTTTGTTTCTGAGCTGCAACGCGTTATCCGTATTCGTACGGGCGAAACTGACGACGCCGCACTGTAATGCTCGCTGACGAAAAATTGGGATGGATGAAAATGAAAATATGTGTCTCTTCATTATTAGGCCTTGCCGCCACAGCGTTACTTCCGTCGCTGGCAATGGCCGCTGATACACCGGCAATCGATAAAGCGGACAACGCTTTTATAATGATTTGTACCGCGCTGGTACTGTTCATGACGCTGCCCGGCATTGCGCTGTTCTACGGCGGCCTGATTCGTTCTAAAAACGTGCTCTCCATGCTGACGCAGGTTACCGTAACGTTCGCAATGGTGTGCGTACTGTGGATTATCTACGGTTACAGCATGGCTTTTGCGACCGGTAATGCCTTCCTTGGCGGCCTGGATATGTTCATGCTTAAAGGCATTGAGCTGACATCACAATCCGGTACGATTTATCAACTGATTCACGTCGCTTTCCAGGCTTCCTTCGCGTGCATTACTGTCGCGCTGGTGGTGGGTGCGATTGCTGAACGTATCCGTTTCTCTGCGGTACTGATTTTTGCCGCTATCTGGCTGACGTTCTCTTACCTTCCGTTGACGCACATGGTCTGGGGCGGCGGTTTCCTGGCGGCTGATGGCGCGCTGGACTTCGCAGGCGGTACCGTGGTGCACATCAATGCCGCTGTTGCAGGGTTGACTGGTGCTTATCTGCTGGGCAAACGTGCCGGTTTCGGTAAAGAAGCCTTCAAACCGCACAACCTGCCGATGGTGTTTACCGGCACTGCTATCCTCTATATCGGTTGGTTCGGCTTCAACGCAGGCTCTGCCGCTGCTGCGAACGAAATTGCCTGCCTGGCATTCCTGAACACCGTCGTCGCGACCGCTGGTGCAATTCTGGCGTGGGTTATCGGTGAGTGGATGGCGCGTGGTAAACCTTCTCTGCTGGGTGCTTGTTCCGGTTGTATCGCAGGCATGGTTGCTATCACGCCAGCCGCGGGAACCGTGGGTGTGGGTGGTGCGCTGATCATTGGTCTGGTCGGTGGTTTCGCTGGCCTGTGGGGTGTAACGGTACTGAAAAGATGGCTGCGCGTGGATGACCCGTGTGACGTGTTCGGTGTGCACGGCGTGTGCGGTATCGTTGGTTGTATCCTGACGGGGGTATTCACCTCTGCTTCTCTGGGCGGCACGGGCTACGAGGAAGGTGTTACCATGGCGCATCAGGTTTGGGTACAGCTGTTCAGCGTGATCGTCGCGTTCATCTGGTCCGGTGTTGCTGCCTTCATCGCATTCAAAGTCGCAGACCTAGCCGTTGGCCTGCGTATGCCGGAAGAACAAGAGCGTGAAGGCCTGGATGTTAACAGCCACGGCGAAAACGCTTATAATCAATAATTTCTAAACGATATATAAAACGCGGGCCAAGGCCCGCGTTTTTGCTTAGACTGTGTCCCTTAATTGCATAACTTATTGTAAAATAGGCGGATGCAGCCCAGTTTAACCATCGACAGATAATTCCTCGCCGTTTTGTCATAACGTGTGGAAATACGGCACTATTCTTTTAATCGGCCAAAACATCTTTCCACTACATTGCGATGACGGTAAGCGTCACTGGCGAACCGTGAGCGCCCGTCCGAAGCCATTTTTTCATTCGTTTTTAGGGGGATGACTGCCTTTATCACCTTTCGTTTCATC
>NZ_JAHWCO010000248.1:0-5593 GCF_020054415.1 Candidatus Symbiopectobacterium sp.
AGATAAGGCCGCTTATCCCGCCACGAAGGGGGGCACAATATTGGCCAGATCGCTACCACGAGCGTAACCACGCTGTTGCAAATCAGCGCATTAGCGGTAGTAACGATATCTGGAAAAAGAAAGTGGGCTATCACCGGCGCCCAGTGGCTGAAACGGCCATGTTCCGGTTCAAAAAGCTTCTGGGTGGTCATCTAAGTCTGAGAGACTACGATGCTCAGGCGGGTGAAGCCATGGCCATGGTCAAAGCGCTTAACCGGATCACGCTATCAGGAATGCCGAACAGTATTCGCATCACGTAACAATCGACCCGTATGGGGCCAGTCGTTACAAGTTCTGATTTATTCAGCAAAGCCTAGTTAAAACGTAAAATATGTTATTAATCAAAATTATTAATGGTAATGATGAGTAATTAATAATAGCTATTAACTATCTATAATCTATTCCCACTCAATCGTCGCAGGCGGCTTGCCAGAGACGTCGTAAACCACGCGGGAAATGCCATCTACTTCGTTGATAATGCGGTTGGAAACGCGGCCCAGGAAGTCATAAGGCAGGTGTGCCCAGTGCGCGGTCATAAAGTCGATAGTTTCGACCGCACGCAGAGAGACCACCCAGTCATATTTACGACCGTCGCCCATCACGCCTACGGAACGCACTGGCAGGAACACAGTAAAGGCCTGGCTTACCTTGTGGTACAGGTCAGCGTTGTGCAGTTCTTCGATGAAGATGGCATCGGCACGGCGCAGCAGATCGCAGTACTCTTTCTTCACTTCGCCCAACACACGCACTCCAAGGCCTGGACCGGGGAACGGATGGCGGTACAGCATGTTGTACGGCAAGCCCAGTTCAAGACCAATTTTACGCACTTCATCTTTGAACAGCTCTTTCAGCGGCTCAACCAGACCCAGCTTCATCTCTTTCGGCAGGCCACCCACGTTGTGGTGAGATTTGATAACGTGTGCTTTACCGGTCTTGGACGCCGCTGATTCAATCACGTCAGGATAGATGGTGCCCTGCGCCAGCCATTTCACCTCGGTTTGCTTGCTTGCTTCTTCATCGAACACTTCGACAAACACGCGACCAATGATTTTGCGTTTGGCTTCCGGATCGTTTTCACCGGCCAATTCAGACAGGAAACGATCTTCCGCAGCCACGTGCACGATATTCAGACCAAAGTGATCGCCGAACATTTCCAGCACCTGATCCGCTTCGTTCAAACGCAGCAGGCCATTATCCACGAACACGCAGGTCAAACGATCGCCAATGGCACGGTGCAGCAGCATCGCCGTCACAGAGGAGTCAACCCCACCGGACAGCCCCAAGATCACATGATCGTTGCCAATCTGTCCCCTCAGGCGCACTACCGCGTCATCAATGATTTTTGCCGGTGTCCACAGCGCATCACATCGGCAGATATCACGTACAAAGCGTTCCAGCATGCGCTGTCCCTGACGGGTATGCGTCACTTCCGGATGGAATTGTACGCCATAAAAGAGTTTCTCTTCGTTAGCCATAATGGCAAACGGGCAGGTATCGGTGCTGGCAACGGTGACGAAATCGGATGGAATGGCCGTCACTTTATCGCCGTGGCTCATCCATACGTCAAGCAGCGGCGCACCGCTTTCGCTCAGCGCATCCTGAATATCGCGCAGCAGTGCGCTTTCCGCTTTGATTTCGACCTGAGCATAACCAAACTCACGCTCGCTGGAGCTTTCTACATGTCCACCCAGCTGCATTGCCATGGTCTGCATGCCGTAGCACACACCCAACACCGGCACACCGGCCTGGAACACATATTCCGGCGCGCGCGGGCTGTTGTGCTCGGTGGTGCTTTCCGGGCCACCGGAAAGGATGATGCCGTTCGGGTTAAATTCGCGAATCTGTGCTTCGGTAACGTCCCATGCCCAGAGCTCGCAATAAACGCCCAGTTCACGCACGCGGCGCGCGACCAGTTGCGTGTACTGCGAACCAAAATCCAGAATGAGTATGCGGTATTGATGAATATTTTCTGTCATGAGAGGCGTATTCCAAAATACGTAAGGAGCAAAAAATAAGAGAGACCGGCGAAGTTTACCGGGTTTCTGTCAAATCAGCCATTACATCGGCAGATTGGCCTGTGGGCTCAATCAACCCATTCGATAGTTCGGAGATTCTTTGGTGATGGTCACATCGTGCACATGGCTTTCCTGAATGCCTGCACCGCTGATGCGAACAAATTCGGCCTGAGTGCGCAGTGCGTCAATGGTGCCGCAACCGGTCAAGCCCATGCACGAACGCAGGCCGCCCATCTGCTGATGCACGATCTCTTTCAGGCGGCCTTTATAAGCCACTCGCCCTTCTATCCCTTCCGGCACCAGTTTATCTGCCGCATTATCGCTCTGGAAATAACGGTCAGAAGAGCCTTTAGACATGGCACCCAACGAGCCCATCCCACGGTAAGATTTAAAGGAACGGCCTTGATATAGCTCGATCTCACCCGGAGATTCTTCCGTGCCCGCTAGCATAGAACCTACCATCACACAGGCTGCACCCGCAGCGATGGCTTTTGCGATGTCACCGGAGAAACGGATGCCACCATCAGCAATGACCGGAATGCCAGTACCTTCAAGCGCTACTACCGCGTCGGAAATCGCGGTGATCTGCGGTACACCCACGCCGGTAACTATACGGGTGGTACAAATAGAGCCAGGGCCAATACCGACTTTCACAGCGCTCACGCCTGCTTCAGCCAGCGCTTTGGCACCGGCACCGGTGGCAACGTTGCCGCCGATGATTTGCAGATCGGGGTATTTAGCGCGGGTTTCACGAATACGCTGCAACACGCCCTCAGAGTGGCCGTGCGAGGAGTCGATCAGCAGTACGTCAACACCGGCCGCAACCAGCGCATCGACGCGCTCTTTGTTGCCCGCACCTGCGCCAACGGCCGCTCCTACGCGCAGACGACCGTGTTCGTCTTTACAAGCGTTAGGTTTACGCTCGGCTTTCTGGAAGTCTTTCACGGTGATCATGCCGAGCAGATGGAAGCTGCCATCCACCACCAGCGCTTTCTCAACGCGTTTTTCGTGCATTTTTTGCAGCACCACTTCGCGCGCTTCGTCTTCACGCACCGCTACCAGACGGTCTTTCGGCGTCATCACGGCACTCACCGGGCGTTCCAAATCAGTCACAAAACGTACGTCACGGCCAGTGATAATGCCGACCAGTTCGTTATCGTCAGTTACTACCGGATAACCGGCAAAGCCGTTACGTTCGGTTAGCGCTTTGACTTCACGCAGCGTGGTGGTTGGCGTCACGGTTTGCGGATCGACAACCACGCCGCTTTCATGGCGTTTTACCCTGCTGACTTCTTCCGCCTGGCGCTCAATCGACATGTTTTTATGGATGAAACCGATGCCGCCTTCCTGCGCCAGAGCGATGGACAAACCGGATTCCGTCACGGTATCCATGGCAGCAGAAAGCATAGGTATATTCAAACGAATCGTTTTTGTGAGCTGGGTGGTGAGATCGGCAGTGTTCGGCAGAACGGTCGAGTGAGCTGGGATCAGGAGGACGTCATCAAACGTCAGTGCTTCTTTGGCAATACGTAGCATGGGCAATATCTCATGTGGGGATGCGATAAAATATTGCCGTGGCATTGTACAGAGCGTAGTCGGTTGCCTCCAGCTTTTTTTATAAAAAACTTGATTAACCTTTCAGGCAAGGTAGTATCGGTTAATTAACCCTATGTTTTAAAATTTGATCTCGCTCACTAAAATCGGGTTAGCCAACGCCATGTCCCAAGCGCCTTCATCCGCTATTTTTACCGTCAGCCGCCTCAATCAAACCGTCCGGCAACTGTTGGAAATGGAAATGAGGCAAATCTGGCTGTGCGGCGAGATATCCAACTTCTCCCAACCCGCCTCCGGTCACTGGTACTTTACACTGAAAGACGAGCGCGCTCAGGTGCGCTGCGCCATGTTTCGCACCAGCAATCGCCGTGTGACGTTTCGTCCACAAAACGGGCAGCAAGTGTTGCTGCGCGCTACCATCACCCTGTACGAACCGCGCGGTGATTACCAAGTGCTGGCAGAAAGCATGCAACCCGCAGGCGATGGCCTGTTGCAACAGCAGTTCGAACAGCTTAAGCAGCGGTTAGCGTCAGAAGGGTTGTTCGATCAGTCATTCAAACAGGCGCGCCCCCGTCCTGCCAGCAGCGTCGGCGTCATTACTTCACCTAGCGGCGCGGCGCTGCATGATATCCTGCATGTGCTACAGCGGCGCGATCCCGCCCTGCCGGTGGTGATTTATCCGAGTCAGGTGCAAGGCGAAGAAGCTCCAGCGCAAATTGTTCGTGCTATTCAACGTGCCAATCAACGACAAGAGTGCGATGTACTGATCGTTGGGCGCGGCGGCGGTTCACTGGAAGACCTCTGGAGCTTTAACGATGAACGGGTGGCTCGCGCCATTTTCGCCAGTCGTATTCCTATTGTGAGTGCTGTCGGCCATGAAACCGACGTCACCATTGCCGACTTCGTGGCGGATTTGCGCGCTCCGACACCGTCGGCGGCGGCAGAGTTGGTCAGTCGCGATCACAACGAACTGCTGCGCCAGCTACATGCACAACGTCAGCGGCTGGAAATGGCGATGGATTATTCTCTGGCACAGCACCAGCGCGATTTCGCCCGACTCCATCACCGTTTGCAGCAACAGCATCCGCAGTTACGCTTGGCGCGTCAGCTTAACAAATTGATCACCCTGTGGCGCAGGCTTGATGAGAGCATGCAGCAGCAACTGCGGCGCGCGACCCTGCGCAATGAGCGTTTGCAGCAGCGGCTGACGCAGCAGCAACCGCTTTCACGTATTCATCGTGCTCAGCAACACCTGCAACAGATGCAGTATCAATTACAGCGGCTTATCACCCTGCAACTGAGTGAGAATAAACAGAGGTTGGGTGAGGTTTGTTCCCATCTGGAAGGTGTCAGCCCACTAAAAACGCTGGCGCGTGGCTATAACGTGACCACCACCCCCTCTGGGCAGGTTTTACGCGCCACGACTCAGGCAGCACCGGGTGACGCGCTAAAAACCCGATTACAGGACGGCTGGGTAGAAAGCCAGGTTACGCAGGTTACGCCAGAGGCTAAAAAGCGCGCACGTAGGAAAACGTCATAGCACTTCAGACTGATGGTAAAGACGCGTATCTTTTCGTCATCCTCGGTGAAAGCCGGGGATCTCCGCCAGAAGAAAGGCACATAACCTGCGAGAGTGACGAAGGTGGGCGGAAATCACAGCAATAGTTAAAAATGACCGTGTTCGGTCGGTTTTTCAGCAATCCAAAGCACCTTATCGCCTGTTTTTCACTCCGCGCACATTTATTCCTGTTCCGACTGATAGCTGAACAGAGGGATGAAAATTATGGCATTTAGATTCATACAGTTACAAGCAATCGTTCGAAATTACTCGAAATTTGATCGAAATTAGGCTTTGTTGAATAAATAGAACTTTTGGGTAATCATCGGAGCAGATCACCACAGTTGTTTCAAAATCAGGTCTCCATGGCAAAACAAAATTTTAAAATCACCAACTGGCCCTCTTATAACAAGGCCCTCAAGCAGCG
>NZ_JAHWCO010000085.1:0-1257 GCF_020054415.1 Candidatus Symbiopectobacterium sp.
ACGAATTAATTTCAATTTACTGGCTAGATTCAGAGAGCAAATTAACCATTTCGCCGAAAAGTACGACATGGTTAAGCGTCTTAACCATCGCATCTGGTACAGCAAGCCGAAAACGGAGTATGGCATTACCGCCAGAGCAAGACAGACATATTAACTTGGCAGCAGGTCACAGGAAGTCAGTTAACGTAACAGCGAGGTAAGTATGCAAAACGATGACATGAAAGAGTATCGCAGAAAGTTGGGTGAATTCTTTTATCCATTCCTTGGAAATGTTGAGTTAGGGAATGTTTCAGCATTGGAAAACACCACAAACCTTATTGATGCATTTATTAATTTCAATGAGGTTGGTTATTTTAACCGACCGGCTACAGTTGGAAACATCAAAATTGGCGGACAAACAACGCCTCCAAGGGGTAAGCCAGAAGCAGTTGGAGGGACGGGATTGCAGGCAGTCAGTCCATTCCCAGAACCAATGCAGAGCGCTCCAGAAACTAACTCAGGGGGCGATTGTTAAATACCCCGACCAGCGGTCAAATGAGCACACGATAATTTGCGGGCTGTCGTCTGAAACCTGCAACGCCACACGCTGAATGCTATCTCTAACCGCTTCAATAGGTTGTGTGAGATTGGCTACATAAGTTCCCGTGGGTAAAGAACTCACCCTGCCACTTTCTCCGATTATTTCTTTACTGAACCCTATGCCACGCATCATTTCGTGCAAAAGCTCGTATTCATTCGTATCACCGCCAGAAATTTCAACCCTAGCTATGTAGCTGGTCATATCTAATTCCTTATTTTGACTGTGGAAAAACCAGTCTACGGCATTCCTTTGACTGTGGAAAGCGAGGAAACCCTCGCAGCCTGAGAGGGTCACCAAAGCAGGCACTTACCACGGAGGCCACAATGCAAAAGCTCATTGACGAAAATATTTTGATAGCCAAATGAGGATTGAATGATGCAACTTAATAAACCTCATATCACGACCTTCAATCAACCTGATCACAGGGAAAGGGGCGTTATCACTTACGGTAGTAATAATAATATTAATCATCCTCATTATTTGATGAACACCCAAATTTTCCTCGGGGATGACAGTGAAACAAAGGGATATAAGTTAACCATTGCCTATCTGACGGAAGAAAATAAGTGGCTTAAAAAGCAGGTGAAAAATTAACGGGTATCTATGACTGAAACACTTTCAGCATTCCCATCATCCGCTTATCGCCGCAATCTCCCCCCCCATACTCAATAACGCCA
>NZ_JAHWCO010000203.1:0-1900 GCF_020054415.1 Candidatus Symbiopectobacterium sp.
CATGTTCCGATTCAAAAGGCTTCTGGGTGGTCATCTAAGTCTGAGAGACTACGATGCTCAGGTGGATGAAGCCATGGCCATGGTCAAAGCGCTTAACCAGATCACGCTATTAGGAATGCCGAACAGTATTCGCATCACGTAACAATCGACCCGTATGGGGCGTAGTCGTTACAAGTTCTGATTTATTCAACAAAGCCCCGATCGCTACGAGGGTGCTGTGCCACGCAGCGGCCCTTATGCCAGAACTGGACCAGCGTCTGCCCGGCTTTTACAGACAGCCGTTCACCAACCAGCTCATGGGGAACGGAGTACCAGTGGCGGCCGTATTCGACGTGATAGTCCGGAGCGACCTTTACCGCACGGTATTCGGTATATTCATATGTCATGGCTGGCAAGGGCTGCAAACACGGCGCATCGAGCAGCGCAAAGCGCTGTGCTTGGCTCTGGCCCCCATAACCTTTCATTGTGCGGTTATTCAGCTCGGTCATTAGCTCCCTGAGCCTGACGTTGAGCGCATGTACCGTATTTATGGTTATAAAACAAACCCTGTTTTGCAGGACTGGGCGACCAGCCGACGTAGCGATGGAAAACGCTGACCCTTCCATGCGCGATGCACATCCACCAACACTGACGGTCGCCACACTGGAAATACACTATCAGCATTCATCAAGCGCATCTCACTACTGATATTGAATATATATCGGCTGAGGCTGCAAACTCAGTACTTCAGCCTTGGATAACAGCCTGTGTGGCGGTTTTCTAATATCGTTCTTGTAGAAAATCTTGATGCCCGGATACAACACGCAGTGTTCAGCAGAGACGAGTTTTTCATAGGTTGCCATTTTGGTTTCAGGCGCTCCCCAACCATCCATGTTCAATATTACCTGCACGTTAGGATCTGATTTTACTTTATCAAACCCCGTCACCATCTTTTTAGTAAAACGGTGAACCACTAACACTTTCGGTGGCAGATTATTTTTCACAACCAATGTTGAAAGATAATCAACGACTCTGTTGATGTCCTTGTCGTTAATGGTTCCAATTCGTGTCCCCGGAATGGCTTTTCCCATCATGATAAATTCAGGGTCTATGCCTAGATGCACATCCGGTTGAGTAAGAAAAGGCTCAAGGCGGGATATCTCACTGTGTAAATCGCTCAACCCAGGCTGAACGTCCAGAATCAGAACTGCACCTGATGTCATCCTCACCACAGACAGAGCTCTATCTATTTGCATGTTACTCATACGGTTACGATATAACCCATCTCGCCCAGGCTGGTTGCTTGCTACGGTAGCAATGTACTCTAATCCTGGAATGACAGGCTTTGATGGGTCTGCCTTTTCCCATTCCTGCGCTTCAGCGGTTAATTTTTTCCACAGTTCAGGGGCAGGATATTCACCCAGGATTCCCATCCTACGAGAGTTAAAATTACCATAATAAACAACCAGTCTGTTTGCAGGAATAATCCCAGTTCGGCCGCTTGATGCATAAAACTTGTCGATACCATCCATCCGTGGCGGTGTTGTTGACAGAGTGCCTTGGGCATTAGTAGGTAAAAAAACATTCAACGTTGTGGTAACCATTAATACCCAAAGTTTCTTCATAAGAGTCCTTTCATTTTTCCTAGTGATACATTCACTGGTTATAATCTGAAGCAAAATAATGGCCAGGCCATATATATAAGCAGTTGACGTTCAATGGCATTGAAACCAATGTAAAATTAGCGAATTTACTCTACAATGGATTTTCTAACCCACAACGGCTTTGTTGAATAAATCAGAACTTGTAACGACTGCGCCCCATACTGGTCGATTGTTACGTGATGCGAATACTGTTCGGCATTCCTAATAGCGTGATCCGGTTAAGCGCTTTGACCATGGCCATGGCTTCACCCACCTGA
>NZ_JAHWCO010000470.1:0-1368 GCF_020054415.1 Candidatus Symbiopectobacterium sp.
CCACCCAACATGTTGTTTCATTGAGGTTCTCACACCAGAAAGGACATCAGCATGCTGAGCAGAGAGGACTTTTACATGATAAAGCAAATGCGCCAGCAGGGTGCGTATATTGTCGATATTGCCACTCAGGTTGGTTGCTCTGAGCGGACTGTCAGACGCTACCTGAAATACCCGGAACCTCCGGCCAGAAAAACACGCCACAGAATGGCCAAACTCAGGCCGTTCATGGACTATATCGACATGCGTCTGGCAGAGAACCTCTGGAACGGCGAGGTCATCCTCGCGGAAATTAAGGCGATGGGTTATACCGGCGGACGCTCCATGTTGCGTTACTACATCCAGCCCAAACGTAAGATGCGGCCATCGAAGAAAACGGTTCGCTTCGAAACTCAGCCCGGTTCGGTTACCAGCTTCAGCATGACTGGGGGGAAGTTGAGGCTGAGGTTGCCGGGCAACGATGCAGGGTTAACTTCGCGGTTAACACGCTGGGGTTCTCACGTCGCTTCCATGTCTTCGCGGCACCAAAACAGGATGCTGAACATACCTATGAGTCACTGGTTCGCGCCTTCCGTTACTTCGGCGGCAGCGTGAAAACCGTGCTGGTCGATAACCAGAAAGCCGCAGTGCTGAAAAATAACAACGGGAAGGTGGTGTTCAACTCCGGGTTCCTGCTGCTGGCTGATCACTATGGCTTCCTGCCACGGGCCTGCCGCCCGCGAAGGGCCAGAACCAAAGGTAAGGTGGAGCGGGTGGTTAAATACCTCAAGGAGAACTTCTTCGTCCGGTACCGCCGGTTCGACAGCTTAGCCCATGTTAATCAGTTACTGGAGCAGTGGATGGCTGACGTTGCCGACGGGAGGGAACTTCGCCAGTTCAGGCAGACACCGGAACAGCGCTTCACGCAGGAACAGGTGCATCTGCAGCCGTTACCGGATACTGACTTTGATACCAGTTACTTCGATATCCGGCATGTCTCCTGGGATGGCTATATAGAGGTTGGTGGGAACCGTTACAGCGTGCCGGAAAGCCTGTGTGGCCACCCGGTCTCAATACGGATCTCGCTGGATGATGAACTTAGGATCTACTGTAATGAGCAGCAGGTGGCATCGCACAGGCTCTGTTCGGCTGCATCCGGCTGGCAGACCGTGCCGGAGCATTACGCCCCGCTCTGGCAGCAGGTCAGTCAGGTGGAACATCGTCCGCTGAGCGCGTATGAGGTGCTGTTGTGATGCATGAACTGGAGATACTGCTGGGTCATCTGAAAATGGAACATCTGGGCTACCACGTCGAAAGCCTGCTGGAGCAGGCGGCCAAAAAAGAGCTGAACTACCGCGAGTTCCTGTGCATGGTGCTGTAACAGGAATGGAA
>NZ_JAHWCO010000432.1:0-1927 GCF_020054415.1 Candidatus Symbiopectobacterium sp.
AGCGTCTGACAGTCCGCTCAGAGCAACCAACCTGAGTGGCAATATCGACAATATACGCACCCTGCTGGCGCATTTGCTTTATCATGTAAAAGTCCTCTCTGCTCAGCATGCTGATGTCCTTTCTGGTGTGAGAACCTCAAGGAAACAACATGTTGTGTGGAGCGGACAATCCAAATGGTGAATTACCGTCTTATATCACTGGCGCTGACATTTTGCTCCACTGACATAATGGGTTAGAGACAATGTATCAGAAAAAAAGCCCCGGAAACACGCCGGGGCTTGGTACTCGCAAGCAAACCAGAAGGGATGCTGCGCGGTAAAGGACTCGTTGGGCGAATTTTCCGCGTCATCAGGGGACAGGGACAGTCTGGCATCCCGCATTCAGTACGCGCTTCATTTCAGCAACGATGTCGCCGTCGACGCAATAGTGGCTGAATTCGTCCAGATCGCTTTCAGCGTCTGAACACATCGATACACCCACTTTGCGAAACCGCATCGCCGAAGGAATCCAGTGTCCGGAATAACTGTGCAATTCCTGAATACCGCTTCGCTGAAATTTATGCAGGTTGGTCAAACGTACACCCGCTCCCGCCATAATAATTGGGCCACGACTCGCTCGTATTAGTTCACGCAATAATGTTAATCCGTTTTCAGCTTGCTACTGCTGGCAGGATGTCAACACGCGCGCCACGCCCAAATCAGTGAGCTGTTGCAGCGCCATATGCGGATTGAGACACAGATCGAAGGCGCGATGGAATGCCACTGCCATCCCTTCACACAATGCCATCAAGACTTTCATACGCGGCAGATCGATATGCCCTTCTTCATCTAACACTCCGACTACTACACCGGGATAACCCATTTCTTTAATACGCTGAATATCGTACTGAATGGTACGAAACTTACTGTCGCTGTAGCAGAAATCCCCGCCGCGCGGGCGTACAATAGGATGAACCGGCAGTCGCACCCTGCTCCTAGCCTCGGCCAGAACACCATAGCTGGGCGTCAGACCGCCTTCACGCTGGCCAGCACAGAGCTCCATCCTGTCTGCTCCCGCCAGTTCCGCCGTGAGTGCGCAATCAACGCTATAACAGCATACTTCCAACTTTGACATTTTATCTCTCCCGCCTGCGTCACATTGCGCTGTGACCATTGCACCATCAACTAGCACGTTATGGCTTTAGGATAAATATGGCATCTGAATAAAAATGCAAAGGAGAGCCGAGTCACAGAGGGCAGGATTGCCCCAATGCTATCCATGACGCGTCACACAAATTTTACCAAAAGCTTTCAGCAAGTATCAGGCCCAAGCTTACTTCTGCTCGCTGGCAGTGACTTCACGGATTGAATACGGGTGAAATTTGATAGTGACTGTCCCATCGCTCACGGCTAACGTGGGATTTGGCAAGCGTTCTTTATCGCTGCCTGGTTGGCTGAACTTTAGGGTAATGCGTGGTGAAGCCAGTGCGCTATCGGAAAGACAATCCAGAGCGCGTGCATGCAAGGTATCAGGACTGCCGGCTAATACTAGGCTGTGTCCCTTAATTGCATAACTTATTGTAAAAGAGGAGGATGCAGCCCAGTTTAACCATCGACAGATAATTCCTCGCCGTTTTGTCATAACGTGTGGCAATACGGCGGTATTCTTTTAATCGGCCAAAACATCTTTCCACTACATTGCTATGACGGTAAGCGTCACTAGCGAACCGTGAGCGTCCGTCCGAAGCCATTTTTTCATTCGTTTTTCGGGGGATGACTGCCTTTATCCCATTTCGTTTCAGCTCGTTGCGTAGTGCATGCACTGAATAAGCTTTGTCAGCCAGCACCCCATAACCACGACGCTTCATGCTGCCATTCTGGCGCTGAACGGCTTTGTTGAATAAATCAGAACTTGTAACGACTGCGCCCCATACGGGTCGATTGTTAC
>NZ_JAHWCO010000539.1:0-1470 GCF_020054415.1 Candidatus Symbiopectobacterium sp.
CCATAAAGGCTGCGGATTCCCTTGACGTAAAATCAGTATGTTAAATCCAGAGCGTGGTGATGCATCCCGGATGCGATCAGCATTTTAATCCAAAACAGGTGTGTCATAACAGCATTATTCCCTATTATTCAACAAGGCCTCAAACACCCTCAAACGAGGATATGCACGGTGTGTATAACATCTGGCGTAATTTTATGAGAGCGAAGCTAAACGAAAGGTAAATACTTTTTATACAGAAAAGTATTTTCGAAAAATAAATACATAAAATACCCATGAACATTATTCTGGGCACGTTGTCATTGCATAAAAGGAACCTCAGGTATAACGCTGACCTTTATGTAATGCAAATAATGAAGAAATAACCGGTGTGGTATAAAGAAACAACCGCCGTTTAAGCCAAGAGGTGTCTTCTCGCTCTTTGGTGCTGATACGTCCCAAGCGCCAGGTCAGGTGTCGGGGCATGTTCATTCTTCGTTCGGTGGTGTAGAGATAGTCAAACCCTTGCGCTTGAGCAATGGCAGCGTAATCGTGGTTATAAAAACCCATAGGCCAGCAAAAATGGCGGCTACACGACCCCAGTCGCGCAATCAGCGTTTCACGGCACAGACGCAGATCTGTTTCCAATGCGCGGTGGCGTTCAGCGGGATAGGTGATTTGCCAGTCCCAGCGCTGATGCGTATGGGTATGCGCGTGAAACTCCACTAACCCACTGGCTTGCATCTCTTCAATTTCAGACCAACGCATCATCACATCATCGGCATGGCCGGTGGCGACTTTTTCCTCACACGCTTTGTGAGAGAATGCAATCTCCGTAAGTTGGCGAACGGGTCCGTCACCAATCTGGCTGGTAATCAGAAAAATATGCGCATGCAGCCCAAGATGTTTTAACACCGGAAACGCATAAACCCAATTATCTAAATAACCGTCGTCAAAGGTGATCATCACACTTTTACGCGGCAAAGGCTCTCCGCGGTAAAATCCTTCTAATTCAGCCGCAGTCACGGTTTTCCACCCAGCGCGCGCCAACCAGGTCATCTGTTCGATAAAGGTGTCGGGCGACAGCGTCACCAGCCCAGGTTTAGGGCCAACATGGTGATACATAAGCATGGGAATTGCACTTGCATTCATTCTATTACGCTCTTTCTGTATGCGCTTGTTGACAGGGACAGCCTACCGTCGCCATTGGTGCGCTAATGTCATAACTAAAAATATACAAACCACTAATCTTCCCACACACAACCTCAACCATTTCATCACTATAACGCATTAATAACCTTAATAACCTGTATTTTTTGATGCTATCGACGGCTTTGTTGAATAAATAGATACTATGCTGCGTAGCCATAAAGGCTGCGGATTCCCTTGACGTAAAATCAGTATGTTAAATCCAGAGCGTGGTGATGCATCCCGGAGCGATCAGCATTTTAATCCAAAACATGCGTGTCATAACAGCATTATTCCCTATTATTC
>NZ_JAHWCO010000117.1:0-5227 GCF_020054415.1 Candidatus Symbiopectobacterium sp.
CCGGCTTTGTGTTTGATAATGGGATTGTTAGTATGAAGCATGAGAGTTACCTCGCGTTTTGTTTAAGGATTAGGCACCCATATCAAAACCGGTAACTCTCAACCTTTCAAGGTCCAGTGTCAGATCTAGTCGCGACTAATATACGTAATTATTTGAATGACGTACCGCAGCACACCTCTTTCACCAATGCGCAACTGATGGAAATCATGATGGCGCAAGATTTCCAGGATCTTACCGGTCAGGTTATCAAACGCATGATGACGGTAATTCAGGAAATCGAAAAACAATTGCTGATGGTGTTGTTGGAAAACATGCCAGAGCAATCGGCTGAGAAGAAACGGCCAAATGACAGTTTGCTCAACGGTCCTCAGATGGATAAAACCGCCGCAGGCGTGGTATCCAGTCAGGATCAGGTTGATGACTTGCTCGACAGCCTGGGTTTCTAATGCAGTCAGAGGGAGTGCGGCAGTGCAGAGCCTCCCACTGATGCACACTTCTTTTGCACCGTGATTGATCTGTGGATCAGTCACGGTGTTTCTATTGGTATTACCCTATCCCTGAATAAGCTATAGGTTTGTTTCGTTGTTCAAGCCATAAGGATTGCGGACATTTGTCATGCTAAGCGTTACTCCTTAACCTGACTGAATGCGATCGGAACACGGCTGTGGCTGAAGATAGCGATCTGGAAAAAACAGAGGCACCCACACCCCACCGACAAGAAAAGGCGAGGGAAGAAGGCCAGATTCCGCGTTCGCGCGAATTAACGTCGCTGTTAATGCTGATTTCAGGGCTGGCACTCTTATGGTTTGGCGGCAGCTCGATGGCGCGGAAACTTTATGGCATGGTGGCGCAAGGGCTTCATTTTGACCCTGGGTTAGTCAGTGATGACAAGTTACTACTACGCCATTTGGGGTCATTGCTGATGCAGGGTGTTTCAGCGTTGGTTCCTTTAATGGTTGGCGCTGTACTGGTGGCGATTGCTGCCCCGATGTTACTGGGGGGAGTGCTGTTTAATCCCAGCTCCATTAAATTCGATCTGACCAAGCTGAACCCGATCAGTGGCTTAAAGCGCATATTTTCTTCGCAAGTGTTGGCAGAGCTGTTTAAAGCCATCCTCAAGTCCATATTGGTAGGATTAATTGCTGGCTGGTTCTTGTTACATAACTGGCCAAAGATGCTCCATCTGGTCTTTGAACCGCCTATTGCCGCGTTAGGAGATGCGCTGGAGCTGGTAGCAATATGCGCATTTTTTGTCATCATGGGGCTTATTCCCATGGTGGCTTTTGACGTTTTCTGGCAGCTTTGGAGCCATTTAAAAAAATTGCGTATGAGTAAACAGGATATCCGCGATGAGCATAAGCAAAGTGAAGGCGATCCGCATGTGAAAGGTCGGATACGTCAACAGCAGCGTGCGCTGGCCCAGCGACGGATGATGGCCGATGTGCCAAAGGCAGATGTTATTGTTACCAACCCGACACACTATTCTGTCGCCCTGCAATATGATGATAAAAAAATGTGTGCGCCTCGGGTTTTGGCAAAGGGGGCAGGAGAAATTGCCCTGCGTATTCGAGAGCTGGGTGCCGAACATCGCATTCCCGTGTTGGAGGCACCGCCGTTGGCGCGAGCTCTGTTTCGCCATGCAGAAATTGGCGAACACATTCCAGCAACACTGTATGCTGCCGTGGCAGAAGTATTGGCATGGGTTTACCAACTAAGACGTTGGCGGCGTGAGGGGGGACTCATCCCGCGTAAACCCAAAGATCTTCCTGTCCCGAAAGCGCTTGATTTTGTACCACCTGAAGAGATGAATACCGATGCCTGATTTGGCCTCTTTACTGCGACTACCTACAGCGTTTAAAAACACCCAGTGGCAAATTTTGGCGGGCCCAGTCCTCATTCTTCTGATCCTTTCCATGATGGTGTTGCCGCTGCCTCCCTTCATTTTGGATCTGCTCTTTACCTTCAACATTGCACTCTCCATCATGGTGTTATTGGTCGCAATGTTCACGCAACGCACGTTGGATTTCGCAGCCTTCCCAACCATTTTGTTGTTCTCTACATTGTTGCGTTTGTCGCTGAACGTTGCATCGACGCGTATTATTTTGCTGGAAGGTCATACAGGTACAGCGGCAGCGGGACGTGTAGTAGAGGCGTTCGGTCACTTTTTGGTGGGTGGCAATTTTGCTATCGGTATCGTGGTATTCATTATTTTGGTGTTAATCAACTTTATGGTGATCACCAAGGGTGCCGGACGTATTGCTGAAGTAGGGGCCCGTTTTGTCCTGGATGGGATGCCCGGTAAACAGATGGCAATTGATGCAGATTTAAACGCCGGTTTGATCGGTGAAGATGAAGCAAAAAAGCGTCGTGCGGAAGTTACCCAGGAAGCCGACTTTTACGGTTCAATGGACGGTGCCAGTAAATTTGTGCGTGGAGACGCTATCGCTGGTTTGATCATTATGGTGATCAACATTGTCGGTGGGCTGTTGGTTGGGGTTGTGCAGCACAATATGGCGATGGGCCAGGCAGCAGAAAGCTATACCTTGTTAACCATCGGTGATGGTTTGGTGGCGCAAATCCCCGCGTTAGTTATCTCGACAGCGGCAGGTGTCATCGTTACCCGCGTGAGTACAGATCAGGACGTTGGCCAGCAAATGGTCACGCAACTGTTCAATAATCCACGAGTGATGATTCTGAGCGCTGGGGTGCTGGGACTGATCGGCTTGGTTCCGGGGATGCCTAACTTTGTCTTCTTGCTCTTCACCGCAGCGCTACTTGGATTGGCCTGGTGGATGAAAAAACGTGAGGGCGTTGTGCCTGTCGCTGGCGTTGAACAACAGTTATATGAGAAACCCAAGGTCATTGAAGCAACCTGGTCTGATGTGCAGTTGGAAGATCCGCTGGGAATGGAAGTGGGTTACCGGCTGATACCCATGGTCGATCATCAGCAGGATGGTGAACTGCTGGGGCGAATTCGCAGTATTCGCAAAAAATTCGCGCAAGAGATGGGCTTCCTGCCGCCAGTGGTGCACATTCGTGACAATATGGAATTACCCCCTGCAAGTTACCGTATCTTGATGAAAGGGGTTGAAGTGGGACACGGCGAAGCGTATCCCGGTCGCTGGATGGCGATTAACCCTGGAAATGCATTTGGCGAATTGCCGGGAGACAAGACGCAAGATCCGGCATTCGGTTTGCCTTCTGTGTGGATTGAAGGGGTGTTGAAGGAGCAGGCGCAAACGCAAGGCTATACGGTAGTGGAAGCGAGCACCGTGGTTGTTACACATCTTAACCATCTTATTGGGCTCTATGCGAGTGAGCTGTTTGGCCGCCAGGAAGCGCAGCAACTGATGGACCGTGTCACGCAGGAAATGCAGAAGCTGACTGAGGATTTGATCCCAGGTGTTGTCACGCTGACCACCTTGCACAAGGTGTTGCAAAATCTGCTTAAAGAGAAAGTCTCTATCCGCGATATGCGCACTATTGTTGAAACACTTGCTGAGCACGCGCCTGTACAACCAGATCCTTATGAGCTGACGACAGTGGTGCGCGTTGCTTTGGGCCGGGCCATTACTCAGCAATGGTTCCCTGGTGATGGGGAGTTGCAAGTGATCGGTTTGGATAGTTCCCTTGAGCGAATCTTATTGCAAGCGCTGCAAGGTGGTGGAGGATTGGAACCGGGCCTTGCCGATAGACTTTTAGCACAAGCCAGGCAGGCGCTAAGTCGGCAGGAAATGCTGGGGGCTCCTCCGGTTCTGTTGGTAAACCATGCATTACGTGGTTTGCTTGCGCGCTTTTTACATCGTAGTTTGCCGCAGATGGCGGTGTTATCCAACCTTGAAATCAGTGACAGTCGGCAGATAAGAATGACGGCAATGATTGGAGAAGCATAATGAGTGTTAGACGGCTCTCAGTCTTGTTATTGGCACTTGTACCTCTTGCTGTCTTTGCAGGACAAGGGGGATGGAACGCCAGCACATCAGGGGTGATGTTGACGTATCGTGGTCAACTGTTCAACTCTGCACCTTTGGCTCCTGCGCCATTGCAAGGCGTCAAACCGGATAATTCGATCACTGTGGTATATTGGCGCTATGCCATCGATGGGGTATATGACCCTGGCTTACGCGTTAAACTGTGTACAGTACAACGCTGCGCTGAAATTGAGGGAGGAAGTGGGCAGACACTGGCTTTTCGTGGTTTGCCAGCCACCAGCGAGTTTCGTTTTACCTATTTCCTAGAAGGCAAAGGGCGTGTTTATCGCCCAATAGACATACGGCGAGTAGAAATCGCCGTTAATTATGTGTACTAGCTCAGATCAGGTCTGAGCTAGTACATATGAAGCATGAGAGTTACCTCGCGTTTTGTTTAAGGATTAGGCACCCATATCAAAACCGGTAACTCTCAACCTTTCAAGGTCCAGTGTCAGATCTAGTCGCGACTAATACAGTTTATTCTCAACGAAGGCTAACGTTTGCCGCCCCCTTCAGGGAGCCGTCTCGTGGCTCCCTTTTTTTCATCCTTTGCGTTCAAAACAATTTCCGATCGATTTACAGCGGATTGATATACTTAAAAAGCGCGTAGACACATTTATGTCGCGACGCGTTTCAGGGTGCGCTGGCTGCCTAGTTCTTCACATTGCTGTACCCTAAATAATTCGAGTTGCAGGATAAAACGTTTACGTTTTGAACAGCGCCTGCGCTGGCCCGCAGGGTGAATCTCAGGGGGCTTTGTTGAATAAATAGAACTTTTGGGTAATCATCGGAGCAGATCACCACAGTTGTTTCAAAATCAGGTCTCCATGGCGAAACAAAATGTTAAAATCACCAACTGGCCCTCTTATAACAAGGCCCTCAAGCAGCGCGGTTCTCTAACCGTATGGCTAGATAAATCAGCCATTTCTGCATGGACGGAAAAAACACTACTGAACGGCGTGGACGACCTCTCCACTACTCAGATATGGCCATCACCACAGTCCTGATGATGAAACGCGTGTTTGGCCTTTCATTGAGGGCTTTACAGGGCTTTGTTGACTCGATTTTTGAACTGATTAAATTGTCGCTGCATTGTCCAGACTATTCGCTGCTCGGCAAGCGAGCAAAGACAGTGAACATCAGCATAAAAACGCCAACCCGTGGTGAAATCTCACATCTGGTCATTGATGGAACCGGCCTGAAGGTCTTTGGAGAAGGCGAATGGAAAGTCCGGCAGCATGGTGCCGACAGACGCA
>NZ_JAHWCO010000477.1:0-7525 GCF_020054415.1 Candidatus Symbiopectobacterium sp.
CAATTAATGACTACAACATTGCTCGTTTTTTCATTGAGATACGCAAACGTTACCCTGATTACCGACAGAGAATCCATGTAATACTGGACGGTGCGTGTTATCACCGAACCCAATTGATTAAGGATTGGGCCTTTGTCGTGAACATAGAGCTTCACTATTTACCGCCTTACAGTCCAAATCTGAACGCGATAGAACACCTGCGGAAAGTGATGAATGAGCATGCACGGAATAATCGCTATTTTGAAAACACCAGCGATTTTCGGGATGCAATATTCAATTTTTTCACCAATACGCTACCAGAAATAGCGGACTCGCTGACGTCCAGAATTCACGATCGTTTTCAGGTGCTCAAACCTGCATCTTGAGGTTTATTGGGTATATATGTCATTGCCTTGTGATTGTTGATAACAGAACGTTGCGCAAGCATTGCCGGGAAATCGAGTTATCAGGTGTGGTGACAATAAAAACTTCGTATAAATAAGCGATAGGGAATCAGTATGCGTATTGGTATACCAAAAGAACGGTTGGCCAATGAAGCGCGTGTCGCAGCAACGCCGAAAACGGTGGAACAGTTGCTGAAACTCGGCTTCGAGGTCTCAGTAGAACGTGAAGCGGGCAAATTGGCCAGTTTCGACGATGCCGCTTATGCCGCTGCGGGCGCAGCGATTGCGGAACCGGCGGATGTCTGGCAATCCGATATCATTTTCAAAGTTAACGCGCCGTTGGAGGATGAAACGGCGTTGTTGCGTGCAGGCATCACGCTGGTGAGTTTTATTTGGCCTGCTCAGAATCCGGTATTGCTGGAAAAACTGGCAGAGCGTCAGATCACCGTGATGGCAATGGATTCTGTGCCGCGTATTTCTCGTGCGCAATCCTTGGATGCCTTGAGCTCCATGGCAAATATTGCCGGTTACCGCGCCATTGTGGAAGCCGCCCATGAGTTTGGCAGCTTCTTCACCGGTCAGATTACCGCTGCGGGTAAAGTACCGCCCGCCAAAGTGATGGTGATCGGTGCGGGCGTTGCCGGGCTGGCCGCTGTCGGTGCAGCAGGCAGCTTGGGCGCGATTGTGCGTGCGTTCGACACCCGCCCGGAGGTTAAGGAACAGGTGCAGAGTATGGGCGCCGAATTCCTTAAGCTTGACTTTGAAGAAGAAGCGGGCAGCGGTGACGGCTATGCCAAAGTGATGTCCGAAGCCTTTATCAAAGCGGAAATGGAACTGTTCGCCGCGCAGGCGAAAGACGTCGACATTATTGTGACTACCGCCTTGATCCCTGGCAAACCGGCACCGCGCCTTATCACCAAAGAGATGGTGCTGAGCATGAAGCCGGGCAGCGTAATTGTCGATCTGGCGGCACAAACCGGTGGCAACTGTGAACTCACTGTTGCCGATCAGGTGACTGTCACTGAGAACGGTGTGAAAATTATCGGTTACACAGATTTACCGAGCCGTTTACCGACACAATCTTCACAGCAGTATGCCACCAACTTGGTTAACTTGTTGAAACTGTTGTGCAAAGAGAAAGACGGCACCATCACCGTTGATTTCAATGACGTGGTGATCCGTGGTGTTACCGTGGTGAAAGAAGGGGATGTCACCTGGCCGGCACCGCCGATTCAGGTTTCTGCACAACCGCAACAGGCCAAGGCGGCCGCTGCTGCGCCAAAAGTAGAAGCGACACCGGCTTCACCGTGGAAAGAATACGCGTTTATGGCCCTGGCTATTTTGTTGTTCGGCTGGCTGGCCAACGTGGCTCCGAAAGAGTTTTTATCGCATTTCACCGTGTTTGCGTTGTCGTGTGTGGTGGGTTACTACGTGGTGTGGAACGTCAGTCATGCGTTGCATACGCCGCTGATGTCCGTTACCAATGCGATTTCGGGCATTATTGTGGTGGGGGCGCTGATGCAGATCGGTCATGGTGGATGGGTGTCGTTCTTCTCCTTCATTGCCGTACTGACCGCCAGCATCAATATATTCGGTGGTTTCACCGTCACCCAGCGCATGCTGAAAATGTTCCGTAAAAACTAAGGGGTAACACATGTCTGGAGGATTGGTTACAGCTGCATACATTGTTGCCGCTATTTTGTTTATTTTCAGTCTGGCAGGGCTGTCAAAACATGAAACATCACGTCAGGGGAATATCTTTGGCGTTAACGGGATGGCGATTGCGCTGATTGCCACCATTCTCGGGCCGAATCCCGGAAACGTTGGCTGGATTATTGCCACGATGGCGATCGGTGGTGCTGTCGGTATCTACCTGGCGCGTAAAGTCGAAATGACTGAAATGCCGGAGTTGGTCGCCATTCTGCACAGCTTCGTTGGTCTTGCTGCGGTATTGGTTGGGTTTAACAGCTTCCTAGATCACGGTGAAATCACCGATCCGGTGATGGTCAATATCCATCTGACGGAAGTGTTCCTCGGCATCTTTATCGGTGCGGTAACCTTTACCGGTTCCGTGGTGGCCTTCGGTAAACTGCGCGGAATTATTTCATCCAAGCCACTGATGCTGCCGCATCGCCATAAGATGAACCTGGCCGCGCTGGTCGTGTCGTTCCTGCTGCTGTTGTGGTTTGTGAATACCGGCAGCGTGGCAGGACAGAGCATTGCTCTGCTATTCATGACCGCCATTGCACTGGTGTTCGGTGGGCATCTGGTGGCATCCATCGGTGGTGCTGACATGCCTGTGGTGGTGTCGATGCTGAACTCCTATTCCGGTTGGGCGGCGGCGGCGGCGGGCTTTATGCTCAGCAACGACCTGCTGATCGTTACCGGTGCGTTGGTCGGTTCTTCGGGGGCGATTCTCTCTTGCATCATGTGTAAGGCGATGAACCGTTCATTCTTCAGCGTCATTGCCGGCGGATTCGGTACCGATGGTTCTTCTACCGGCGCCAGCGAAGAAGTGGGTGAATACCGTGAAGCGTCGGCAGAAGACGTAGCGGAACTACTGAAAAACTCCACTTCGGTGATCATTACGCCGGGATACGGCATGGCGGTAGCACAGGCGCAATATCCGGTGCATGACATCACGGCCAAATTGCGTGCACGTGGCATCAAAGTGCGTTTCGGTATCCACCCGGTTGCTGGGCGTTTGCCGGGCCATATGAACGTGCTGCTGGCGGAAGCCAAAGTGCCTTATGATGTAGTTCTGGAAATGGAAGAGATCAATGACGATTTCTCCGATACCGATACCGTGCTGGTCATTGGTGCTAACGATACGGTGAACCCGGCGGCACAGGAAGATCAGGGTAGTCCGATTGCAGGTATGCCCGTGTTGGAAGTGTGGAAAGCACAGAACGTTATTGTGTTTAAACGTTCTATGAACACCGGTTATGCCGGGGTGCAGAACCCGCTGTTCTTCAAGGAAAACACCCAAATGCTGTTTTGCGATGCCAAAGAAAGCGTAGAAGCGATCCTGAAAGCGTTGTAGCAGGTTTATGACATGACGTGTTAGTTAATAAGGGCAGGGGAAATCCTGCCCTTTTTTATTGATTATCCGTTTACCAGCTCAAACCAAAACCGCGTGGAAAGGCGACCGTACCCGTGTTGGTTTTTGCGTCGTAGTCTTTCCACACCACCACCGGCAACTTGCCCCGCGGAGAGGCGTTTCCTGTCAGCACTTTCGCCAGCGATATCATAGATTTCCCATGCCATACACCGTTGTCACAGCCAAAATAGGCGTAACTGGCGACAGCGGCCTCAACGTCATTGGCATAAAGGGCAATGTCATAAGGAGCACGCAGTGACAAATGTACCCGTGTTTTGGCGAGCGAACCCGCATAACGTAACCAGTCCAGGTAGCGCGCCGTATCGTTTTGCAGCGTGTTTTCCCCTGTTGCAATACCGTCCTTTTCCACCGGTGTAAAACGGGTCGAGAGGGTTCCGAGCAGAAAAACATCACATTGCGCTATCCTCTGGCGAATCTCACTATCGGTTAATTGCGACTCCTTGGCGATATCAACGTGAGAGTAACCATATTGTGCCATCGTTATTTTTATTCCGTCGGCCTGCTCCATCCCGGGCGTCAGGATAAAGTAGCGTAAGTTTTTATCGTGCAGCGGTAGCGTGGCATGTTGATTAATCACGGCAGTGATTGAACGATCGGAAATCAGGGCTTCGGTATCGTCGTTGGGGGGGGCGATCGTTGGTGCACTGGCATTGCCCAGCAGGTGATAGCGCTGTTTCAACGTGAGGATACGCGCTACGGATTCGTTGATTTCCGCCTCACTATAGTCACCCTGTTTCACTTTCTCAACAATGCGGGCAATCAAGGCTGACAGCGCTGCGCCCTGTTCCGGTGTGGTTATGCTGACAGGCATCAGTGCTATGTCTACGCCTGCCTTAAACACCGCATCCAGCGCGTCTTGTTGCGTAAAGTGGTCTGCGATCGCGCCCATGTCCAACGCATCGGTGATGGTGACGCCCTGATAGTGCAGTTGTTCACGCAGCAGATTGCTCTGTATTTCTCGCGACATGGTCGCTGGCACAATGATGCTTTCACCGTTGCAGGTCGTGATATGGCTGTTATCCAGAGCGGGGTACTGAATGTGAGCCGTCATGATCATATCGGGTGCAGACCCATGTTCAACGGCGTGTGCAAAGGGAGCGATATCAATGGCGAAAGCGTCGTGGCGCGAACGATCAACCCGTGGCAGAGACGTATGGGAATCGGTTGAGGTATCACCATGACCGGGAAAGTGTTTATAAGCCGTCATCACACCTTGTTGCTGCATGCCAGCAGAGATTTTTTCTGCTAGTGTCGTGACGGTCGCGACATCATCGCTAAAACTGCGCACATTAATCACCGGATTGAGCGGATTGCTGTTTACGTCGACCACAGGGGCAAAGTTGGTATTGATGTTCAACGACCGTAAATCGTACCCCATGTGTGTGCCCTGCGCGTAGGAGAGTTGGCTATCGCCACCACCGGTAACCGCTGCGGCCAGCGCCATGTTGCCTGAAAACGGGGCATACTCATCGCGCGGTAAACGAAATACGTTCCCGCCCTCATTGTCAGTGCCGATAAACAAACGAACTCCAGACAGGGATTCCAGTGAGGCATACCACGAAGTCAGTGCTTTAATTTGTTCTTTGTTTTTCAAATTGTTGGCAAAAAGAATGACGCCACCGATGTTGTGGACGCGCAGCAGGTTTGCGATGATGCTGTTAGGCTCGATCATATCCTGCTGTTGCCAGAGGCGAAAATCAAGCATGATTTTCTGTCCTATCTTTTCCTCCAGCGTCATGGCGTGTAGGATTTGCTGAACTTCCATGGCCGATCTCCTGTATCAATAGCTTGTTAACTCTTCTAACCTAAGAAAAGCATAAACGAGAAAATGCGTTAAACCGTTTGACAACATAAATGAGATTACGGCACAGCGTGTCAAGCGACGGTTATTGGCGCATAAAAAAATGAAATCGGCCGTCAGGTCGATTTCGTCCAGAGAAGTAGATTATAGCCTTGAGGCACTAAGCTTTGGTATCCTCACCCTCGCCATCAAGGGTAACAGGGGATACAAAATCATTGGGTTTGATGGCTAACAGGTCACATTTAAGGTGATCAACAACGTGTTCAACGGTGTTGCCGATAAAAGCCGCCGACAGCCCGGTGCGACCCAATGAGCCCAGCACCACCACGCCTGCCTGCAAGTGTTCCGCCAGATCGGGGATAACTTCTTCCGGTAGCCCTTTTTCGACATGCGTAAGGCGTTCGTCCAACGAAAATTTCTGGCGTAAGGATTTCATGGCAATCAAGTGTTGGCCACGAATAGCGTCGCTATAGACTCCGGGATCGAAATCCGGCAGTTCAATAGCAATATTGATGGGGGTAACCGGATAGGCACCGACCAGATGCACTTCGGTTTGATCGACCTGCTTGGCGAGCGCCAGCGTTTCAGACACCAGCTTGATGTTAAGCGGATCGTGATAAGGATCTTCACTGGCAAGGTTGACAGCGACCAGCGCACGGCCATTCTCGGGCCAGGGTTGGTCTTTCACCATCCACATCGGGCATGGGCATTTACGCAGCAATTGCCAATCCAGAGGGGTAAAAATCACGGCCACCAGCCTGTCGTGCTGGTGGGCCATTTTTAACACCAGGTCGTGCTGGTGGGCGATCACTTCCTGAATAATGGCGACATAGGGTTTATTGTGCCATACCACTTTGATATCGATAGGGATACCGGCTTCAATGTAGTAGGCGCACTGTTCTGCAATCCATGCTTTCCGCTGTTCAATGACACCCTGGCGCATTTCCGTGCGTTCGTCTTGCGAGAGCAAGGTAGTCATTTCGTAAGATAAATCATAAATCGGCAGGAACGCCTTGATACGACCGCCTAACCGCTGAACCAGGTAGACTGCACGTCGCAGCGCGGGTTGGTCATCCTGATTCGGGTCAATAGCTACCAGTAAGTTCTGATATGTTGCCATAGGTCCTCCTAACAGCTGTCACCTTACAGCCGGTAATTAAGAGTACCTCATGGGAATTGCTTTTAACAACTGGTGATGAGAGCAGGATCAATAAAATAAAAACAATGACCCGGCAATAGGTTAGGCTTTGTCGCGTGTAGTTCCGGCCATTTCTGACAGTGCGTCAATATTCTCGATGGTGATATATTTTCCTTTCACTGCCAGAATACAGCCTTTGTGGAAGCGGCCAAGCAAACGGCTGATGGTTTCTACGGTAAGCCCTAAGTAGTTACCGATATCACCGCGCGTCATGGTCAGTCGGAACTCACGCGGTGAGAAACCGCGCTGGGCGAAACGTCGCGACAGGTTGTAGATAAACGCGGCAAGACGCTCTTCGGCGTTCTTCTTCGACAGCAGCAGTATCATGTCTCGATCGCTACGAATTTCTCCGCTCATCAGACGCATCATCTGCTGGCGCAAATTCGGCATTTTGCC
The DNA here is from genome assembly GCF_020054415.1 of Candidatus Symbiopectobacterium sp. NCBI lineage: Bacteria > Pseudomonadati > Pseudomonadota > Gammaproteobacteria > Enterobacterales > Enterobacteriaceae > Symbiopectobacterium > Candidatus Symbiopectobacterium sp. Next base: position 6,900 of record NZ_JAHWCO010000477.1, read on the forward strand.
AGAAAGGTCGTCCAGCGTCTCGAAGGGGATTTCACACACCATAGAGGTTTCCAACGCCTGCGCAAAGCTGGGATGCTGGGCGTTGCCAATGGCATCGAAACCGACCAGATCGCCCGCCAAATGGAAACCGGTAATCTGTTCGTCACCCTGTTCGGTGATAGTGTAACTTTTAATGGTTCCGGAGCGGATCGCATAGAGTGATTTCAGTTCATCACCGGCTATGAACAGTGCTTGTCCCTTTTGGATCGGCTTCTTCCTTTCAATGATATTATCGAGCTGATCGAGCTCGTGTTCATTTAATGTAAAAGGAATGCACAGCTGGCTGATGCTGCAATCCTGACAATGGATTGCACAACCACCAGACTGAATGCGCCGAATAATTCGCTTTTCCGGGATCATAGACTTTACTCAGTCGATAATTGATATCGGTCAATTTTAACAGCTTTTATCGGTGATGGTAAGTGTCGTCATTCGTATATCAAACGAGGCTTTGTTGAATAAATCAGAACTTGTGACGACTGCGCCCCATACGGGTCGATTGTTACGTGATGCGAATACTGTTCGGCATTCCTAATAGCGTGATCCGGTTAAGCGCTTTGACCATGGCCATGGCTTCACCCACCTGA
>NZ_JAHWCO010000124.1:0-1886 GCF_020054415.1 Candidatus Symbiopectobacterium sp.
GCTGTACGGCGGCTTCCTGCCGTATACCGCAACCTTCCTGATGTTTGTGGAATATGCCCGTAACGCGGTGCGCATGGCCGCACTGATGAAAGTCCGCAGTATCTACGTCTATACCCATGACGCCATCGGTCTGGGTGAAGACGGCCCGACGCACCAGCCGGTAGAACAGCTGGCCAGCCTGCGCGTAACTCCAAACATGAGCACCTGGCGTCCGGCGGATCAGGTAGAAACCGCGGTGGCGTGGAAATACGCCATCGAGCGCAAGGATGGCCCGACGGCGCTGATCCTGTCGCGTCAAAACCTGGCCCAACAGGCACGCACCACGCAGCAACTGGCGGACGTGGCGAAAGGCGCTTACGTGCTGAAAGACAGCGACGGTCAGCCAGACCTGATCCTGATTGCTACCGGTTCAGAGGTAGAGCTGGCGGTTGCCGCCAGCGACGTGCTGAGCGCGCAGGGTCACAAGGTACGCGTGGTTTCCATACCGTCCACTGATGCGTTCGACAAGCAGGATGCGGCCTACCGTGAGGCGGTGCTGCCGAAAGCAGTGAGCGCCCGCGTGGCGATCGAAGCGGGGATTGCAGACTACTGGTACAAGTATGTTGGCCTGAACGGCGCGATTGTTGGCATGACGAGCTTCGGTGAATCGGCTCCGGCAGAAAAACTGTTCGAGGTGTTTGGCTTTACGGTGGATAACGTGGTGGCAAAAGCCAGCGCGTTGCTGAAGTAAGTCTTAGACAACTGAAGCCTCGTCATCTTCGGCGAAAGCCGGGGGGCTCGTGAGAATTAACGCGTTTCGCCTGTCAGAGATTCCCGCTTGCGCGAGAGTGACGGTGGTGCACGGGAATAACGGATATGGTGGGAATAACCATTTTCAGCGGGCTTGTTATCACCCTAACGGCGTCTTATCGACGCCGTTTTTTTATGCCTGTTTTACTTCCCCAGTTGTCGGGAGATATGGGCAGCAGTGCGGCACAGCGGATCGATAATCCGCTGTAGCTTTGCCGGATCGATATCCAGCACCGTGCCAACCGCACTGATGGCGGCAATGACCTGTCCGCTGCTGTCGGTTATCGGCGCGGCAAGGCAGCGAATATTGACGATATCTTCTTCATTATCAAACGCCCATCCCTGTTGACGTACACCGATTAGATGCTGGCGATAGGCTTCTGGCGAGGTGAGCGTGCTGGCAGTTTTCGTTTGCCAACTGATATGGCTAAGCTTTTTTTTATAAAGCCTGTTCCGGTAACCAGGCAAGCAACACCTTGCCCAGTGAGGAGCTGTGTAGTGAAAGGCGTTTTCCAACCCAGGTGCTGACTTGGATGCTGCTGTTGCCTTCAACCTTCAAAAGATAAACCGCTTCGCTCCCTTCCATCACGCCCAGATGGCACGTCAATTGAAGCTCCTGTGCTAACGCTTTCAACGCGGGCAGGGCAAATTCTTCAATGCGTCGTTGATTTGCTGCGATGGTACACAGTTCAAACAGCTTCAGCCCCAGAATATATCCCCCCTGCACAGGTTGCTGCTGTAATGCGCCCAGTTTGCACAGCGTGGTGACCAGATGGTGGAAACTGCTGCTGGGAAGTCCCAGCCGATCTTTTATCGCTGTCAGGTTAAGCCCCGGTTCCTTGGCAATCAGATTGAGTATTGCAAACCCTTTGGTTAACGCCGGTGCGGCGGATTTTGTCGCGAGAGAAAGGGCATCGCTAGCGTCAACAGGTGCATTTGCTTCTGGGTTGTCAGTTGCATTTTTCCCTGATGAGTTCGCTCATTATTGTAATGCCACAACCAGTTGTCCAGATCTACCTGCAGGCTTTCCAGGTATCCATATAACTTCTTGCGGAACGTAACCTGATAAAAATCCTGCAAAATGGTTTTATGGAAGC
>NZ_JAHWCO010000384.1:0-3451 GCF_020054415.1 Candidatus Symbiopectobacterium sp.
AAACGTGCTGCGGGCGTACGCCGATGGCCACTTTACTCGATGGAAAACGGATCTGGGCAGAAAAGAATCTGAACCAGATGTAATCTGACAGACACCTGTATAAATAATAGGTAACTGTCAGATCAGGTCTAAGCTAGTACACATAATAGGCCAACAGCGGTCAGGTGCGGACGAATTTATATTGATACAGTGCCTGACAGCGCGCGTCGCTTCTGACAAAATAGCGCCATCCCCCGTAGTTTTATTTGATGGATTTCCAGAGAGATGGCAGCAAAGATTATTGATGGTAAAACGATTGCGCAGCAAGTGAAGGATGAAGTTTGTGCGCGCGTCAAGCAGCGCCTGGCAGAAGGCAAGCGTACGCCAGGGCTGGCTGTTGTGTTAGTCGGCGATAATCCCGCCTCACAGATCTACGTCGCGAGCAAACGTAAAGTGTGTGACGAAGTGGGCTTTGTCTCTCGCTCTTATGACTTACCTTCCAGCACCACGGAAGCCGCGCTGTTGGCGTTGATCGACGAACTGAATGCCGACAACAGCATTGATGGTATTTTGGTTCAGTTGCCGCTGCCCGAAGGCATTGATAACACCAAAGTCATCGAGCGCATCGCACCCGATAAAGACGTGGACGGCTTCCACCCTTACAACGTCGGTCGCCTGTGCCAGCGCGACCCGCTACTGCGTGCCTGCACGCCGCGCGGCATCATCACGCTGCTGGAACGTTACAACGTGGACATGTTTGGCTTGAATGCCGTGGTGGTGGGTGCCTCCAATATCGTTGGCCGTCCGATGAGTCTGGAACTACTGCTGGCAGGTTGTACCACCACGGTGACCCACCGTTTTACCAAAAACCTGCGTCAACACGTTGAGCAGGCCGACTTGCTGATTGTTGCCGTTGGCAAGCCATGCTTTATTCCCGGCGAGTGGATTAAACCGGGTGCCATCGTGATCGATGTTGGCATCAATCGTCTGGACAGCGGCAAAGTGGTGGGCGACGTGGAGTTTTCCGTCGCACAGGAGCGCGCGTCGCTGATAACGCCGGTGCCCGGCGGTGTTGGCACTATGACCGTTGGCACCCTGATTCAAAACACGCTGCAAGCCTGCGAAGAGTACCACGACGGTAACGCGTAACAGCACGGGTATACGGTTAACGCATAAACATCACGTTAACATCGCGCGCTCAGGCGCGCCTTTTTCTTTCTTACAGCAGGATGTTATGGAAACTTTTCATCTCGATAAACACCCGCACGTTGAACTGTGCGATCTGCTTAAACTGCTTGGCTGGAGTGAGAGCGGCGCTGCCGCCAAAGCCGCGATTGCTGACGGTGGCGTCAGCGTTGACGGCCAGGTCGAAACGCGTAAACGCCGCAAGATCATTGCTGGTCAGCGGGTCAACTTTGACGGGCAATCGGTAAATGTCGTGCCCTAAGCAACAACCAGTAGTCTGATCCAATAAAAATCGCCCGCGAAGGTTTACCGTCGCGGGCGATTTTTAACACGATACCACTAACAATAGCGTTAGTTACGGCGCCATGTCGTGCCCTGCGGACCGTCTTCTAACACAATCCCCATTTCCGTCAGGCGCGCACGCGCTACATCCGCCAGCGCCCAGTCTTTGGCCTGACGCGCGTCATTACGCTGCTGAATCAGGGCTTCGATCTCTTGCACTTCATCACCATCCGCTTGAGAACCGCTTTGCAGGAAGGATTCCGGGTCTTGCTCCAACAGCCCCAGAATGCCCGCCAAACGGCGCAACGCGGCGGCCAGCGCATCCGCCGCCACCGCATCTTCCGCTTTCAGGCGGTTCACCTCACGTGCCATGTCAAACAGCACCGAGTAAGCCTCTGGCGTGTTAAAATCATCGTCCATCGCCGCGCGGAAGCGCGTTTCAAACGCGTCGCCACCTTGAGCCGTCGCCGCCGGATCGGTGCCGCGCAACGCAGTGTACAAACGCTCTAAAGAGGCACGCGCCTGTTTCAGGTTCTCTTCACTGTAATTCAACTGGCTACGGTAATGGCCCGACATCAGGAAGTAACGCACGGTTTCAGCGTCGTAATATTTCAGTACATCGCGTACGGTGAAGAAATTGTTGAGCGATTTAGACATCTTCTCGCGATCGATCATCACCATACCGGAATGCATCCAGTAGTTGACGTAAGGGCCGTCATGGGCGCAGGTCGACTGAGCAATTTCGTTCTCATGGTGCGGGAACATCAGATCGGAACCGCCGCCGTGAATATCAAAGTGCTCGCCAAGCTGTTTGCAGTTCATGGCAGAACATTCGATGTGCCAGCCGGGACGCCCTTCCCCCCACGGGGATGTCCAGTGCGACTCGCCGGGTTTCGACATTTTCCACAGCACAAAATCCATCGGATTGCGTTTCACTTCCGCAATCTCAATACGCGCCCCAGCTTTCAACTGTTCCAGATCCTGGCGAGAAAGCACGCCGTAACCCGGCGCGCTGTCGACAGAAAACATCACATCGCCGTTGTCTGCCACATAGGCATGTTTGCGTGCAATCAGTTGCGCCACCAGTTCAATAATTTCGGCGATATGGTGTGTAGCACACGGCTCTAGATCGGGACGTAAAATGTTCAACGCATCAAAATCAGCGTGCATTTCGGCGATCATACGCGAGGTCAGTTGTTCGCAGCTTTCTCCATTCTCTGCGGCGCGTTTGATGATTTTGTCGTCGATGTCCGTTACATTGCGCACATAATTGAGCGAGTAACCCAAATAGCGCAAATACCTGGCAACCACATCGAAAGCCACAAAAGTACGCCCGTGACCGATATGACACAGGTCATACACGGTAATGCCGCATACATACATGCCCACGTTACCGGCATGAATGGGTTTGAATTCCTCTTTTTGGCGACTCAGCGTATTAAAAATCTTTAACATCAAAACATTCCATGATATTCGCGGGAGAAGTGGAGTATGCGCAGCAAACGGAACACCGCCGTTGAGGCGGGTTCAGCAAGCCCAGCAGCGTATTGAAACCTGAACCTCGAGCTATTGCAAGACTGAGACAACGTAATAGGAAGATAATTGATAAGGATTAAAAAAACAGAAACCCGGCAATGGCGCGCCGGGTCTCATGTTACTGCTTGCAAACCGAAGAAGCGTTAGCGCAAATTCGGATTACTCATCACGGGGTATTTCCCGCTGGTGCAGCCAGAAGTTGCGCAACCACTAAGGCAGAAGGACGTGTCAGAATGCCGAGAATCAATAAGATGGAGGCAACGATTTCACCCGCAAAGACACCATACGCAATAAACGTCGGTAATCCCGAGCCTGTTTAAGATTTTGCGTAAATGCCTTTCCTCAGAAGTGACCGTCAAGGCGGTCACCGAACTCGATAATAAAGCGACTCATTGCCATACGCCAGTCCTGTAAGGGCATCGTCCATTTCTGTAATGCCGCCTGGATTGCCAGCCATACGACCTTCTTC
>NZ_JAHWCO010000164.1:0-1431 GCF_020054415.1 Candidatus Symbiopectobacterium sp.
AGAAACGCGATGAGGCCCGGCAAAATGTGGCTGCGGGCGTCGATCCCGTGAAAGCAAAAAACTATGGTGCTTCGGCGGCAGCGGCGAAAACCATTACCTTTAAAGAGATTGCCATCGAATGGCATGAATTTAAAAAAAACCGCTGGTCCCCTCGCTATGCTGCCGACATTTTAGAAGCGTTCGGCAAAGACATCTTCCCGGCGGTGGGCAATCTTGCGGTTGCGGAGATTGAGCCGGTAATGATGCTGGCGGCATTGCGTAAAGTTGAAGCGCGCGGAGCCACTGCGAAAGCGGAAAAAACGCGGCGCTGGTGTGGCGAGGTTTTCCGTTATGCGGTGGCAACCGGGCGGGCTAAGTTTAACCCTGCCGGGGAGCTGAAAAGCGCCATGGTGGAGCACAAGTCTACGCGGCATCCTTTTCTGCGCGTTGACCAATTGCCGGACTTCCTTACGGCGGTGGATGGTTACACTGGCAGCGTAATAACGCGCTTGGGCTTGCAAATTCTTATGCTCTCTGGTCTACGTACGCAGGAGCTACGCTATTCACTGTGGGACTGGGTGGATCTTGATGGGGAAAAGCTGTGGTCAATACCGGCTGAGGTGATGAAGATGAGCCGACCACACATTGTACCGCTGTCATCGCAACTGATTGCCCTGTTGCGTGAACTCAAGACACTGAGCGGACGGTATAGGAATATGTTCCCCGGAAGGAATGATCCCTCAAAGGTGATGAGCAACAACACGATTAACCGGATGATAGCGACCATCGGCTATAAGGGAAGGGTAGTAGGGCATTGTTTCCGGCATACGATGAGCACAGTACTCAATGACCAGGGGTTTAACCCCGATTGGATTGAGCTGCAACTCGCACACGTGGACAAAAATGTGATTCGTGGAACCTATAACCAGGCCCTATATCTGGATGGACGGCGGGAAATGATGCAGTGGTACGCGGACTATATCGATCACTTGAGGCTGATTTAAAGAAACTGTTTTTTCCACGCTTCGATCTCGCCGCGTACCCAGCGCGCGGTACGGGTGCCGAGCTTTTTTTGCTTGGGAAATTCACCATTACTGATGCGCAGGTAAATGCAGGATTTTTTTAACCCTACGCTGCGTTCCACTTCTTTAATCGTTATCAGGTCGGTGTCTGAAATTATCGGTGTCATGCTCTGCCCCTTTTCTTCATGGCTTCCAGCAGGATATCCTGCACGTTGCGTTTTGAATCGCGCCGCTGCATTACCAGTTCGTCTACGGTATCGGCGGCGATAATATGGTGTATCCATACCGGGCGGTTATGCCCCGCCTGTATCTGGCGTGTTGGCCCGATACGTTCGATAATTTGTTGGTACTGTTCCAGATCCCACCAGTGCGAGAAAAACACCAGGATGTTTCCGCCGTCCTGCATATTCAGGCCGTGGCCTGCGCTGGC
>NZ_JAHWCO010000175.1:0-6777 GCF_020054415.1 Candidatus Symbiopectobacterium sp.
ACACGCCTGTTTTGGATTAAAATGCTGATCGCTCCGGGATGCATCACCACGCTCTGGATTTAACATACTGATTTTACGTCAAGGGAATCCGCAGCCTTTATGGCTACGCAGCATAATATCTATTTATTCAACAAAGCCATTTTGTTATGATATACTTTAATCTTGCTAAAATCCCGCTAAATAAGTGATATTTCCGGAACTCATGCTTTGATTTTTTCTTCCATTGTAAAGATGTTCGGGATTTAAGTAACGGTACATCATGCCATTCTGAGGCTAGATATGCTTTTTGAAAGAATATTGTTGAAGGATATTGTCCCCATTCATTCCAAGGCTTAGTTGTACCAACATAATGAATTAAGATAGATTCATTATTTATGATTTTTTTATATTTCTGATGAGTCCTGTCGTATAACTCGCTTTTTATACTATAGATGCTATTGTATTTTCTGGGTAAGAGAAATGTTTTGCCGAGCAAAAGCATATTTAATGCATCTTGATCCGGATATTTTAGTTCTGAATGTTCAAAGATAAATTTAATAACGTTAGAGGTTAAGTTTTGTTGATGCCATTGTTTTAAATCCACAAACATTACACCAGAATTAAAATAGACATCTTCTATTTCTGGACAATCGAGTCTTTCAATTGCTTTCTTATCCATCCCCTCAATATCGGTGACAACCGCACAAATAGCATTATCAAAAGATAAATGTATTAATTCGTCAATGGGAGCTTTACATACAATATCGGCATCAAGATATAATAATCGATCTGTATATGATCCCAAGTAATCGAATGCGATTAATCTGTAATAAGCAGAATAAGGCCAATTCTTTGTGGGTAAGTCTTTTAATGGTGTGTTATCAATGTGATATATGAATATATCTACATTAAATCCACCAGACATTTTCTTGAAACGATGAAGATCATCATCGCTTATGGAGTCAATGAAAAAGTGTAAGGTGATAGGAATTTCACTGTTTATAATCGTCGATGTGGCCGAAATTGCAGCACCGAATAAAAAATTATTATCGACACCGTATGCAATGTGCAACATCTTCTCTTTGTTAGTTTCCTGCGCACCAAGAAATTCAATCTTATTCTTGATCAAACTGCTATCAAAATACATAATTTTCTATGCTCTGAATTAGATGATTTTTTTTAAGAAATAAAGTAAGTAGTTTTTAAAACCTGAAAATATTTTTTTATTATGAAATTCATGTTTGGCACAATAACGCAGCTGATTAGCTGAATGAGCTTTAAGCAATTCAGCATCTTTCCATGGGGAGTTATTTTTTGCGTTTGTAAAATAGCATGATGAGTCATAATAAATGGCCCACTCATTCCACGGCTTTGTTGGGCCTATATAATGAATGAATACCGTGTTATTGGTGATGGGGGTGAGCATGTTTTTATTTTTATTTATCTCATAGTTAATACTAAACTGGGTGTTGTATTTTTTATCCAAAAAAATAACTTTATTCACAAACAATATGTTTAATATATCTTGATCTAAAAATGATATTATTTTTTTTATTTCATCTTTGGAAAGAAGATTCATTGCTTGTCGACTGATATCTTCTTTCGCCCATAAAGGAATGTTTATTAAAAGGAATCCTGCATTAAAATAACCATTACTTATATCCTCATCCCCTAACGCATGTGCTCGCTTGGTCCACCAAGATTTCTCTCCTTCACTGACCACGGCAGCGAGATGAACGCCCAAGTCTAGATTTATTAACTCATCCAGTTTCTCATTACAAATAATATCAGCATCAAGATAAAGTACTTTAGATGATAACCCATTGAAAAAATCAGCAATGATAAAACGGAAATATGTTGCATAAGACCAGTTTTTAGTGCTTGGTAATTTTTTTAACTCATCACAGTTGATAAGATAAACGATGATTTGGGTGTTGTATTGATGGCTAAGTTCAGTAAATTCTGAGATGTTTTTTTCATTAAAATAATCGGTAAAAATATGAAATACTATTTCTCTTCCTTTATTGTTTAACAATATGGAAGATACGGATATTCCGCAGCCAAATATAAAGTTTTTGTCTATTCCATAAGCAATATTAAATGCATTGGCAGGTAATGTATCAATATTGTTATTTAGTGTTACTTTCTCTTTTATAACATGTTTGATATTAAAATACACAATATCACCATTAATTTAATGTTTTTTGATTGTTATGATTTGAAATATATCCCATCAATGTAGAGTAATAGTTTTCATCATAAAATCCACTGATGGATTTTTTAATTTCTTCTACATTGTGATTGATTTCTTTTTTTTGTACTTGAGATAATATATTAATAAAATCTTTGATATTACTCGGTGCATAAAGTTGCCCATTCACACCATTCTTGATGATATCACCTGGTCCTGATGGGCAATCGCTGCTAATGCAATAAATCCCATAAGATATCGCTTCAACTAAAACCATCCCAAACCCTTCAAATGAGGATGTGAGAAGTAATGCGCTGACAGAGGGTATTTGCTTTTGAACATATTCCCACGGCTTTTCTTGCCATCCGTGCCAATGCAAATGATCTGCAATGTCCAGTTGATGCGCGTAGGCCTGGCATATTTCCGCATCTGAACCATCACCGATAAAATGGCATTCCCATTCACCGTGCAAACCGGAGAAAGCATCTAACATGTCTTTAAGACGCTTTTGACCCTCAAACTTAAGACGCCCAACATACATAAAGACGGTTTTATCGGTTGGGCGCGGAATCACGACACTTTGTGGCGTGACTGGGTTAAAAATCACAGAGATGCGTTCGGGAGAAACGCCACGCTTTATTAATTGCTGCTTGATACCGGAGCTGATGGCCAAGTGATGATCCGCGACCAGTGCCTGTTCGGCATGTTTTTTGTGTTCGAGAGAGTAGTGCAGCCACGAAATCAGCGGCAGCATTTTCTTACTGTAACGGATCGCTTGTGCCGCAACGCGACAGGATGGCGCATCAAAAGCAATAACCGTATCGGGTTGGTTCTGTTTAATGAAGCGCGCCAGCGCACACGCGTGGCTCATTCTACGCAGAAAGGAGATCTTGATGCCGGAACGATGGCAAATAAAGTTCTTTCCTTCCAGCCAGGCTTTATCCATGCGGTTATCACGGCAGAGAAAATATAAGGTATAGGTGTTTTTAGTGTCTTTGTCACTTTCCAGGAAGCGAGTGACCTTTTTTATTACTGTCTCAATCCCGCCGAAACCGGAGGTGGCCTCACCGACGAAAAGTATATTCATAATGATAATCAGGACTCGGGTTAAAGTGACTTACGCTCTGTTCTTTCTCGAATTTTTTCTGCTTTGGTAAACGCTTCATGAAATAGCGCTTGTTCCTGACGCAACGTAGTACGCAATGGTTGATGATCAAAATAGATCTTCAGGAAAAACAAGAGATCGTGTTTGCTAAGCCCAATATCTAGTGAGGAAAAATAGAAGCCGATAAGATCTTTATTACGCCATCTCAGCGGAACACGTTCGCGGAGTTGTGCCCGATGCAGGTCGATGACCGAAAGTGTAAATTGCGTATCGGTGGGCTGATAAGGCTGACGCAGCAAGAAATGGCAAATATAGCAATCACGGTGATTGACGCCACCGGCATGCATCTTTCTCACCATTTCTGCCACACGGCGAATCAGTCGCCGTTTTTCGGCAAGCATTGGCGGATTCTTCGGCCAGTTGGCGCAATAATCTTCCAGGCTGATGGCCGGGCTTAAATCCTCTGTAATGATAAAAGATTCGCGCTGTAGCGGGTTTATTCCCCGCTGGCCAAATGCTGCGCCCGTCATGGTGTCTACACCGAGATCGCGCAAACGCTGAATCGCGTTCCATTCACGATCAGCGCCCAATACGGGCAGTCGTAATGAAAGCAGGTTTTTGAGTGCCTCTTTTAATGCCGTACCGCGATGTATTTTGATAAACCATGAGCGTCCTGCCAAAGTAAAACGTAATGTTTTGCGGCTCTCTAGTGCGCGAAAGACATCGCCATCCAGTTTTTTGACTTCTTCAAACGGGTCGCGTTTCTGCCAGAGTGAGGCGAATGGCTCTTTTAACGTAATGACGCTTTTCATTTAATGACGATCCTGGCCCGCAATCAGCTGCGCGGCTTTTTCCGGTAAGCTGTAAAGATCTTCCGTATCGGCATAATGCCGGGCATTCTCCGACCAGCGATGCAACGTTTCCGTTTGTCCTAATGCCCTGTGCAGCGCAGCGTTCAGCGCTTCCTGACTGAAGGGGGAGGCGATGACTTGGCCTGCTTGTGCCTTATCAATATGGAACGCGTAGCCACATACCTCTGTCACGATAACCGGTAGCCCTGCAGTAATCGCTTCAAGGAGCACAATGCCTGCGGCTTCCTGATGTGCAGGGTGGAGTAACAGATCTGCGGAGGCCATAAAATCAGGAACATCACTACGCCCAGCGAAAAAGCGCACCTGTTTATCAATCCCTAACTGACCCGCCAGCGCCTGATAACGGTCGGGTTTATCTTGGCCGACAACCAAGAAAACGACCTTTTCCCGTAGTGCTTCCGGCAGGCTGGCAACAGTGTGAAGGCTGCGCTCGACGCCCTTACGCTTGAAATCTGAGCCTACTTGCAGCAGTACTAGGGCGTTTTCGGAGATGTTCTGCGCATGACGAAAGGTCTGGCGAACGCCGGGAGTCTGCTGGTCATATTTTCTGTCCAGCGAAATGCCCGGTGGAAGAATCAGAAAACGCTCATCTTGCGTGCCATAATGTTTTTTAAAATCTGCAATATGGCGTTGAGTCAGCATCAGCATTTTGGTGTTTACGCCTGGGCTGAACACCGCTTTTTCAAAAGCGGAGTAGTGCTTGTAGCGCGGCGTTAAGCGATAGAAAAATCCTTTCTCCTGCTCAACCTTTTCCGCGTAGCACACATCCGCGGCGTAATAAAAATCCAGTCCCGGCATTTTATTGAATCCCACCACGTGATCGACAGGGTGCAATTGCAGATGGTGTTGAATCCACTCACTGTAGCGTTGATGCCGCGTGTTATTGCTGATACCCACCGTGGGCACCAAAATAATCTCAAGATTCTCAGGCTCTTCTCCCTGCCAGGACAACACATACACCCGCACACGGTGACCGTGCTTGACGCAGGCCTGAGCAATACTGAGGAAATCGCGCTGCAAGCCGCCAAACGGGAAATATTTATACAAGCAGAAGGCAATATTCATGCAGAATTCCTTATCTTTCTGCGGTAGTTAGCGAAGCACCCGTAGGGTCGGCCAGCAACTTTGCTGCGGCGTGAATTACGTCCTGAGCAGGGATACATGACAGGTATTTTTTATTCCTATAGAGATGCTCTCTCTCAGGCATGGCGGTGTAGTCTCCCGCCCAAAGGACAATATGGTTATCTGACCAAGGTCTCCATTTGCCGTGATCCGTCGGCCCAAACAGGCAAACTGTTGGCGTTGCGAGCGCTGCTGCCATGTGCATTGGTGCAGAGTCGACGCCGATATAGAGTACGGCGTTGTCGATCAATGCGGCCAGTTCAAGAAAATGCGTTTTACCGGCAAGCGACAGATTAGGTTTGTGTTCGCATAAGGTGCTGATCTCCTTCACCACCGCCAAGTCGTCGGCACCAGGGCCACAGGTAAGGACGACTTCTAACCCTTGCTGTTTCAGATGATCAATAACCTGCGCAAATTTATCGTTATCCCAGCATTTAAAATACTGTCTGGCGGTCGGCTGGATGACCACATAAGGCGTTGCCGCTAATTCAGGGGCTAGGGCAAAAACGCGGTCAGCATCTTCCGGGCCATAGTACAGCGACAGCGGCCGTGTCCTGTCTTCCTCTGGCACATCCAGAGGGGCAAGCAAAGAGAAGTTCTGCTCAACGATATGTTGCCCCGTTGGTTCCAGACAACGTGTGAAACAGGCGCGCCATAGCGACTGTCTGGCGCCTCCGCGTTGAATGGAGAGGCTATAAGGGCAGTTCAACGATTTAATCAGCAGCGCGATTGGCCACTGGTCGGCCAGATTCACAATCAGGTCATAGCGATTGCGTTTGAGGGTGTTGCGCATGGCGAGAAAATCACTGACTTTCTCCATTGCGCCAGCGGTTTTTCTTTTTAAACCGTATAACCGGTGGATATCGGGATGCTTGGAAAGGATAGGGCTGGTGTCCTCGTAGAGCAGCACATCAATAGCAGCTTCTGGGTAACGCGCTTTTAGCGTGCTGATAAGCGGCGTAGTCAACAGCATATCCCCATGAAAACGCAGCTTTACGATCAAGATCCGGTTATAGTTCAGTGTGTTGAGGCTCACTCGCTTTCCTTTAGTTAACGCATATAAACCAGAAAATGACCACGCTACCGCCCCTTGCTTTCCAGCTACCAGTGGACTGCGTGCTATTATCCGGATTGTTATCAGGCGTAACGTAAATAAATACACAGGCTCTACTATTTTATACCGCTATGGTACTAAAAGCTGTATGCCTCTCACAGCGGTAATTACGCTAGGTTGAGAGGGCGTCTGTGTGGGGGGGGGAAGGGTCCATTTTCCCGTCAGCGTCATGCCAAGACAGAACGTGACCAGCCACGCCATCAACATATCCCGCTCAAAGAAAATGACATCACTCAAGCCAAACATAAGTAACGATTTGTTGAATAAATAGATTTTATGCTGGCAGCCCAGTGAAACGACGGATCCTCGCAACGTAAAATCATGCAGTTAGGCCTCATGAGAAAAGTGTACACCTGAGATGACAAGCATTTTCAACCAAAACTGGCATGGAAAA